>JAEUSI010000121.1 GCA_016788375.1 Ignavibacteria bacterium
GCTTTGCGTTTTTTATAGTATTGTTAATTACAATTCCGGTCTTGGGTTTTCTGTAAGCCGGGAGTTCCAGAATAAAAGAGGAACTGTCATTTTCGTTTATGATTTTGTTTTTAAACCTGCTTATCACAGAAGCTATGATCAGTGAACTTACAATGCTGAAAAGATAGATCGCCGATAGCACAATTCCGCCGATCCAGGGTTTCCCGGCTGGTGTAAGAAAAGCTATTAACAAAGCATAAACGGGAAGCCTTGCGCTGCAGCTCATAAGCGGAATAATAAATATTGTCAGAAGACGTTCACGCCTGTTTGAAATAGTTCTCGCAGCCATTATTGCCGGAATTGCACATGCGAATCCAGAAAGCATGGGAACAAATGACTTTCCGTTAAGGCCGATTTTAGAAAGAGGTTTGTCGACAAGCATTGCGCCTCTTGCAAGATAACCTGAATCTTCAAGCAAACCGAGTATCAGAAATAAAATAAGAATCTGGGGAAGGAATACCAGGACAGAACCTACACCGCTGATTATGCCGTTTGAGATTAAATTTCCGAACCATCCGTCACCGAGCAATACGGAAGCCTGATCTGATAAAAGAGAAAAGAAGTCATTGATCAGATCCATTAGCGGTGCTGCAATCCAGAAAATCGAAGTAAATGTAACGGAAATTATTGTAAGAAAAATTACCAGTCCCCAGAATTTATGCAAAGCGAGCCGGTCAATTTTAAGAGTAAGTTCATCAGGCTTATTCGGAAGCCGGACTGTATTAAGGACAACCAGCTTTTTGTTTATCTTTTTCAGATTCAATCCGCCGTTTTCATCCTTTACTTCCTTTCTGAACAATACTTCATTTTCTATTTCTTCAATCTGCCTGAATGAATTTAGAAGGTTTTCTTTTTTACTGTTAATGACAGAATCATTTTCCGGCAAAGTTTTCTCCCTGTCATTTTTCGCGGAAAGTAATTCATTAAGTGACTTAAGAAGTTCATTAATTCCTTTTCCTGTCCTGCCGTCTGTTTTTATAACTCTGCAGTTAAGAATAGAACCAAGCCTTGAATCTGAGATATCAAATCCTTTTTTATCAAGAATATCAATCATAGTGAGAACTATTACAACTTCAAACTTTGCTTCAATAAGCTGCTTAACAAGATAAAGATGCCGTGACAGCTGGCTTGCATCCACAGTTACAATTACTATGTCAGGTATGCCGTATTTCGGATGAGAGAATAAAGAATCTACTGAAATCTTTTCGTCTGGAGAAGAGGGGATAAGACTGATAATTCCGGGAGAATCAAGAATATCAGCATTTACGGCAAACTTGCTAAGAATTTTTGAAACGGAATATTCGACAGTTGAACCGGGATAGTTAACTGTTTTGTAATTTTTTCCGCTTAAGTAATTGAACAAAGTAGTCTTTCCAGAATTTGGCTGTCCTACAAGTGTAATTAATGGGGTTTTATTTTCCGTTAAAACTTCTTTCAAATTCTTATACAGATTGCTTCGTTTTTTCTGATTGCTATGATTGTTCCGCGTATTGAAATACCAATCGGATCATTAAAAATAGACTTGCTGACAAGTTCGATTTCCTGTCCGGGCGTAAATCCGATTTCCATAATCCTGTGTGACGAAGGATGCGAATTATCAATATCTTTAATAATAGCCTTTTCACCTTTCTTCAGGTCAGCTGCTGTTCTCATTAAACTTATTCAGACTTAATCCACACAATTAATAAAATTTTTTTAATTCAACCTCTTATAATTCTCGCAATTCATAAAGTCCTCACATTTTACAAAAACCTGGAACGTATGATCAACAGTTTTGAGATTATTATCTGCGCATATTTTACTCTGAATTTCTTCGATAAGAGGGTATTCAAACTCAGTAATTTTATTGCAAGTAACGCAAATCATATGATAATGAGGCTTTCTTCCGATTTTGGTTTCATATCTTGTCCGGTCGCCTTTGAAATTGTGTTTTGTAAGAATACTGCATTCACTCATAAGCTCAAGCGTTTTGTAAACAGTAGCGCGGGATACATTCATATATTCGTTTTTCATCTGAATATAAAGCTCATCGGCATCAAAATGTCCTTTGATATTAAGAGCAGCATCAAGGATAAGAAATCTTTCGTTCGTAATCCTGTGTGAATTAAGCTTTAAGTAACCGATAAAAGTATTTTTAATTTCCTCAGAAACCATTTATAAAAATTAAGATTAACGGTGGAAACGGAATATCAACAGATTGTTCATATGTTTTTAATGACTTTATCCAGAATGTCTGTCCCTGCATCTATCTCAGCAAATGATATATTAACCGGGGGTCTGAATCTTACAGATCTTTCACCTGAGCCCAGAATCAGAAGTTCTTTCTCAAGAGCTTTTGCCGTTACTTTATTTCTCATTTCAGCATCAGCCATATCAATTGCACAGAATAACCCTTTGCCTCTCGGATTTGAAACTTTATCCGGATAACTTTCACATAATTCATTTAATTTATTCTGCAGATAATTTCCGGCTTTTTCACAGTTGGCGACTAGCTTTTCCTCTTCAATGATTTCAAGAATTCTTTTGAATCTTTTCATATCCACCATATTACCTCCCCAGGTTGAATTAATTCTGCTTGGTTTTCTGAAAACATTTTCTTCAACTTCATCTATTCTGTCTGTAGAAAGAACACCGCATACCTGAGTCTTTTTACCAAATGAGATAAGGTCCGGCTGAACATAATGCATATGTGCCCACCATTTGCCAGTCAGAGCAATACCGGTCTGAACTTCATCCATAATCAGCATAATTTCATTCTCATCGCAAATCTGCCTAAGCTGCTGAAAAAATTCTTTTCTGAAATGATTGTCACCGCCTTCACCCTGAACTGGTTCGAGTATAATTGCTGCTATATCATCTTTATTATCAGCAATAGCTTTTTTAATCTGTCTCACCGACTCTTTTTCGGCTTCGATAACTGATTCAAGATTTTTATCATTGAGCGGAAATGTAACTTTCGGATTATCAATTCTCGGCCAGTCAAATTTAGGATAATAAAGCACTTTATTCGGATCTGTATTTGTAAGAGACATTGTATATCCGCTTCTTCCGTGAAAAGCCTGTTTAAAATGAATGATCTTATGGCCTTTTTCTTCTTTGTAACCTTTTGCAAAATTCTTTCTTACCTTCCAGTCAAATGCTGCTTTAAGCGCATTCTCAACTGCCATTGCGCCGCCTTCAATGAAAAATGAATACTTGAAATAAGACGGGACTGCGATTCTGAAGAATGTATTTACAAATTCAGCCTGAATCTCAGTATATATATCGGAAAGCGAAGGCTTGTTAACGGCTACTTCACCGATCTCTTTAATAAACTCTTCATTATTAATTTTAGGATGATTCATTCCCAAAGGGTTCGACGCAACAAACGTAAAGAAATCCAGAAGATTTCTCTTGTGTTTCGAATCATACAAGTAAGATCCTTTTGATTTCTTTAAATCAATTGTAATGTCAAATCCGTCAACAAGCATATACTTCTTCAGTTCATCCTGCACGTTTACGGGAGATATTTTCATATTCTCCATTAATTTTGTCTCAAGTTCCGATTTTACTTTAGTTTTTTCCAGTGTTTGTGGGTTCATGGTATTCTGAATTTTATGTATTTCGTTATTTAAATTATTTTTCCTATGATTTCCGGATTCTCTTTATTTGCTCTGAGAAATTCAATGATTTTCCCTGATTTACTTTCCGGAACAATAAAAACAAGACCTATCCCGAGATTAAATGTTCTTCTCATGTCATTTTCAGATACATTACCGGAGCTCTTTATCAGCTGAAACAAAACCGGTCTTTCCCATGATTTCCAATCAATTATTATCTTCAGATTACCGGGAACTACTCTCCGTGTGTTACCTATTATTCCGCCTCCGGTGATATGGGAAATGGAGTTTATCTTAAATTTACGAAGTGTTTTCTGAATTATATCCAGATAACTCCTGTGAACTTTCAGCAGCTCTTCTCCTAATGTCCTTCCGAATTCAGGATGAAATTTATTCAGCTTCCTTTTTGTATCAAATATTTTTCTGACCAGAGAAAAACCGTTTGTATGGAGTCCGTTTGATTTAAGTCCGATGAGCAAATCTCCTTCTCTTACTTTTCGTGAATCCAGAATATTTATCTGATCAACTATTCCTGTAACCGCTCCTGCAAGATCAAAATCATTCCCATGATAAATTCCGGGCATTTCGGCTGTTTCTCCTCCGATTAAAGAACATTTATTCCTTTTACAGCCTCTTACCAAACCTTTTACAACTTCAGCTGCTTCACTGCTTTTTAATTTTCCCGTTGCATAATAATCCAGAAAGAAAAGCGGAACTGCTCCGCAAACTGCGATATCGTTTACACAGTGATTTACTAAGTCTTCTCCGATTGTATCGTAAATACCGAGTTCAGAAGCAATCTTTATTTTAGTGCCGACTCCGTCAACACTCGATACAAAAACGGGTTTTTTGTATTTCCTTAATTCAATTCTGTAAAATGCACCAAAATTTCCTATTCCGTTCAGTACATTTTTTGAGAAAGTTTTTCTAACGAGGGGTTTTATTGTATCAACGAATTTATCCGCTTCTGAAATATTTACTCCTGAAGTCTTATAGCTCACTTTCACATCTAAAATTAAGCATTATGACTTAGTATTTCAATGACATATAACCACGAAAAGAAATTCCCGGAATTCAGTATGTCTTGTTTCGGATAATAACCGGTGTTATGAATATGTAAATTATTCTTTCCGCAGGATTATATAATTGCGATTGAAACTTAAATAGCTTAATTTTGTTAAACGTTCAAAACGTGCATAACTGTTAAAATGGCTATTACAATATCTTCCAGGAAAGCGGCTGAAATACTTAATTTCAACGAGTCAACAATAAAAAGATGGGCTGACAGCGGAATACTCAAATGTTTCAAAACTCCCGGCGGTCACAGGAAATTTAATCTTGACGATATAAGAAAGTTAGCCGAAGACCATAAACTTGAAAATACAAAGATAGAATCTTTTGATACTCATATTCTGAAGGTATCGGTTGTTAAAAAGCATGATTATAAGTATCTGACTAAAGAATTCACAAAAATTATTCTAAGCGGAGACACAGAAAATACATACAATTTTCTTTACACATTGTTTCAAAATGATTATTCTCACGAAGAAGTTTTTGATAAAATTGTGAAGGAAAGTATGTCCGGTATCGGTGTTAATTGGAAAGAAAGCAAACTTGGGATTCAGAATGAACATGTTGCCTCAAACACAGTAATTTCATCTCTTTATAAACTGGAAAAGTTTCTGTTTAAGAAAAGAAGCAACAATAAAACAGCTGTCTGCGCCGGTTTTGAAAATGAATTCCATGAAATCGGGCTTATTTGTGTAAGGATAACACTTGAATCTGCCGGATGGAATGTTATTTATCCAGGCATCAATCTCCCCGTTAAATCCCTTACAGAGTTAATAGGAAAGACAAAGCCGGATCTGGTTTGCCTGACAACAAATTTTACCGGGGATAACAAAATTGCAGAAAATGAACTATTAAAAGTCATCAGTTCATGTAATAATTCAGGCAGCAGGCTTATTATCGGAGGCAGAAACAATCTTAAATTGAAATTATCTGCCGGAATCTCGTTCTGCAGCAGTATTGCAGATTTTAAAAATCAGTTAAAAAACATATAATATGAAAAGTTCCGGAAAAAACGTTTTAATTATTGGCAGCGGTCTCGGCTCACTTGCATCAGCTTTAAGGCTTGCCTCAAAAGGATATAAAGTCAGGATTCTCGAAAAGGATTCTCAAGCAGGAGGCAGACTGAATCAGTACAAAGAAAACGGATTTACTTTTGATCTGGGTCCGTCATTTATGAGCATGACTTTCGAATTTGATGAATTATTCAGAGACTGCGGCATAAAAAATCCCTTAAAAATGATAAAGCTGGATCCTCTTTACCGGGTTCAGTTCAGGGGAAATTCAAAAGTTTACAATATTTACACTGACCTTAACAAGCTTTCAGAAGAGTTCAACGATTTAGAACCGGACTTTTACGGCAAAGCAGTTAAATATTTGGATAAAGCATCCGAATTTTATCATGATACAGAAAACAAAGTTATCAGAAAAAATTTTGATAATCTTTTTGATTATATAATATCAATATCCTCTGTACCATTAAAACATCTTCCATATCTGAAGAAAAATCTTTGGAAACTTCTTGATCAGACATTTGACTCGGAAGAAGTAAAGGTTATATTTTCGCTTGTTGCTTTCTTTCTTGGTTCAACACCGTTTAAAACCCCGTCTGTGTATTCGCTGCTGAATTATACCGAGTTCAGGCATAACGGTTACTGGGCGGTAGAAGGCGGTATGTATAAGATTGTCGAGCTTTTACTTGCAGAGCTTGATAAACTCGGTGTTGAAATCATTTATAATACGGAAATTTCCGGAATAGGAAATTTTAACGGAAATGTAGAAAGCTTCACCGACAAAAACGGAAAATCATGGAATGCCGATATGTTTATCGTAAACGCCGATGCGGCATCATTCAGAGGTCAGGTTTTGAAAAGAAAAGATTTCTCCGAAAAAAAACTTGACGCAATGGAATGGTCGCTGGCGCCGTTTACTGTATATCTCGGTATAAAGGGTAAAATAAACAATCTGTATCATCATAATTATTTCCTCGGAAATGATTTTTCCGGATATGCGGGTAAAATTTTCACTTCATCGGTTATTCCTTCAAAGCCGTATTATTATGTGAATATGTCCTCATATAGTGACAGAAACTGTGCGCCTGAAGGCTGTGAAAATATATTTATACTTTGCCCGGTTCCGGATTTAAGGTTTAAAAATAACTGGAATGACAAAGAAGTTCTTGCCGGTGAAATCATTAAAGATCTCTCTGAGAGGATCAGCTTCGATTTAGAAAGCAATATTATCGTTAAAAAAATTCTTTCACCCGATGACTGGGAGTCAAAATTTAATCTGTACAGAGGCTCGGGTCTGGGTCTCTCGCATGGTATGATGCAGGTAGGAGGTTTCAGACCTTCGAATAAAGACGAAAAGTTTAGTAATTTATTTTATGTCGGAGCATCAACTGTTCCCGGCACGGGTCTTCCTATGGTATTAATCAGTTCAAAACTTGTAACCGAAAGGGTCTTAAATGAGCATTAAACTTTATAATGAAACATCGTTTAAAATCAGCAGTCAGATTACAAAAAACTACAGCACGTCCTTCAGTCTGGCTATAAATGTTTTTAACAGAGAACTCAGAGACAGCATATCATCGGTTTACGGATTTGTAAGGCTGGCTGATGAAATTGTAGATTCATTTCATGAATTTGAAAAGCAGAATCTTCTGGAAGAACTGAGAGAAGATTTTTACAATTCGGTAAGAAATAAAATATCAATTAATCCTGTCCTTAATTCTTTTCAGATTACCGTCAGAAAATATGACATTCCTCTGGAGTATATACATGATTTTATTGAAAGTATGAAGAAAGATCTAAGCAATTCTTATTATGAAAGGAATGATTATGATGAATATGTTTACGGTTCGGCTGAAGTAGTAGGGCTTATGTGCTTGAAAGTATTCTGTTATAAAAATGAGAAACTGTTTGCAAGCCTGATACCTTCGGCAAAAGCTCTTGGCTCGGCTTTTCAGAAAGTAAATTTCCTGCGGGATATAAAAAGTGATCTTAACGAAAGGGGAAGGATTTATTTCCCGGGAGCATGCGATGAGTCAATGATCAGCAATTTAAACAAAACGGAACTTGAAAAGGAAATTGAAATTGAGTTTGAAACAGCTTATGCCGGAATTAAAAAGCTGCCTAAGAGCTCAAGACTCGGTGTTTATTCGGCATATTTATATTATCGCATACTTTTCAATAAAATAAAGGGACTGAATGTGAACGAGCTTTTCAGCAGAAGAGTAAGGATCTCAAATTTTACAAAATTTATTCTGCTTTTAAAATCAATAATCAGAATAAAATTTACAAAAGCATTTGAATGACAGTCTATCTGATAATAAATATTCTGATAATTATCATTCCTCTCATTTTCAGTTTTGAGAAAAAGATATTCTTCATTAAAAAATTACCTGATGCTGCAATCTCTGTTACGGCGGTCGGAGCAGTTTTCCTTCTGTGGGATTCACTTGCAGCAAAGCGGGGAGACTGGAGTTTTAATCCTGAGTATGTTACTGAACTTCCGTTTATAAATCTTCCTCTGGAAGAGATATTGTTTTTCATAACAGTGCCTTACAGTATTTTATTTTTGTATGAATGTGTTATGCTGTATTTTACCGATAATCAGGCTGCCGTTAATCATAACTTTTTAATACTCCCGGTGATTCTGTTTGCACTGACCGGTTTATTCTTTCATGAAAAGAATTATACATTTACTGTCTTAATGTATTTATCGGTTCTTCTTCTTATTATTATTCTGTTCAGATTCAATTTTATACTTTACAGATCATTTTACCTGACCGTTCTGATATCGTTCATTCCGTTTTTAATCGTTAATTATTTTCTGACAAGTCTTCCGGTTGTAATTTACAATTCTGCGGAAATAACCGGAGTGAAATTAATTACAATTCCTGCGGAAGACTTTTTTTATTCTGCTTCCATGATTATCAGCTGGATCGCTGTGTATAGATTATCAAAAGACAGAAGTGTAATTTCGTATAAAACTGTCTGAAATGATAAAAGTAAGGAGATTTAAACAAGCTGAAATTCTTTACAGAGCTTATATTTCTTTTCTGCTGAAATCAAATTTCAGCAAATTTCTTGTCGCCGGTGAAATGCCCGAATTAAACA
>JAEUSI010000122.1 GCA_016788375.1 Ignavibacteria bacterium
AAGAGTAGATCCTGTCCATGTTGTTCCTGTCAGTGTGCTCCATGTCGGAACAGAATTCTTGTTCTGAACTACAATGTAATAAGGTATTCCGTTCTGTACTCCGCCTACATCAAAAGAAACAAATCCTGTTGCATCATTGACACCGTATAATGTTTCAACAACTTCATACGGAGATGTGCTCTTTCTGATCTGAACTTTCAGTGTATCGCTTATATTGGTAGATCCGTTCCATAATCCCTGAATAAGAGCCGTTAAATTAAGCGTCTTGCATGCTCCGTTCAGATTGCCTGCATTCGGTCCGAATGCAACAGATACTCCGATACTGTCTATAAACGGTCCCGGTGTTACCCATACTGATGAAGAATTAATAAATGAGTATTGCAGGAAGCTTGAACCGTCTGAATTCTGTAAACCTATCAGTAAAGGCAGATTTATTGCCGTTGAAGTGTTGTCGTAATTCAGGACTATATTTGAATTAGGAGCATTTAATGTATCCGCCTGAAGATCAATCACAACCTGAAATGTGAAAATATCTCCCGCTGATCCTCCGTAAACAGGAGCTCTGTCATATGTGATAAGCAGTCTGTTCTTTGCGCCTTCCACTTTATAGCTTAATCTGTTGTTTGTTTCGGTTATACTTCCCCAGTTCAGATCATTCCATAATGCATATATTCCAGGTCTTGAAACTCCGCCCGAACCGTTGCCCGGTAATCCGTTTGCCGGAGGATTCCAGTTTCCGCTTCCCGGAACAAAATTCGTAAAGCAGATTAATCCGTTAGTTCCGATGAATACTGAATCATAAGTTACACCCATGAATTTTACTTTTCTCGGGCTGCCTAAACCTGATAATGCCCAGTGTCCGTCATCAAGAGAGCCAGAAGTCAACGGTACTGATGCAACGCTGTTTACTACAAGTGATGTGCTTCCCGAAGTGTCCAGTCTGCAGTATCCCGGCTGTGACGGCGCTCCGGATGCTTCAAATGTTGAGTTTGCATAAAAATATGAACTGTTGTTGTACTGACTGGTTCCTCCGTAATTTGCATTGTAAGCCGGATAAACTGTAAATGTCGTTTTTAATGTGTCATTGCTTCTGTTCTGATCAGTTGTAAGACCGCAGTATATTGTAACATTATATGTTCCTGCTGCGGGAACAAATGTACTGTCAAATGTTACTGAAGCAGAATTTAATGTGTTTAATGATGCAATTGTTTTGTTGCTTGTGTAATTTACCGGACCTGTAATCTTATAAGTAACCGGTATATTCGTCTGATTCGCGCTTCCGAGATTGCTGAAAACAGCTTTCGGTGCTATAGTTGCCGAAGGCAGTGTAATTGTTCCTGCCGGCGCTGTATTTGATGTGGTCGCAATATCGTTTGTATATGCAGTGACACCTGTTGTGCTTACAAGGTCAAGTGAAAATGTCGAACCGTCGGTAAAGTTGTCAGCTACTACTTCCCTGAATCCGATATATATGTTGGAACCGGCTGTTACGAGATTTCCGATTCTGAACTTATATTCTGTCCAGTTTGTATCTCCGCCGCTTGCTGCAAAATCTTTTTTGAATACAGGAATTGTAAATGCCGATACTGTTGCCGTTGTTGTGGATATATAAACCTGAAAACTGTCCCTGTAACTGTCCGGCCAGTATCTTAGCCAGAATTTTAACGAATCATTTGTCTGTATATTTGTCAGCTGAGGTGTAACCAGCCATTGATCGTTTGAAGATGCACCGCCTGTATTCCATGATTCAAAAGCCACTTTTGAACCGCCGCCCGGTGGAACAGTAATTACACCTCCTACAAATCCCGGAACCGGTGAGGTTCCGTTTGTCTGTTGATTCCATCCGGTTCCGCCGTCCGGATTTAACTTTGTCCACCCTGTCGGCGGGAATGTTCCCTCAAATGACTCGCTGATAGCGCTCATCGGGGTAATGTTTCCGTTTCCGCTGTTGTCTTCCTGAATAAACGGAATCTGTGAATCCTTTATCCTTTTTTCAGGATTGTAATTCCTTGTATCCTTTTGTCTCGGATCTTTGTTGTCTGTAATCTTGGTCTGAAGTGAGAAACCTAAAATTACGGAAATACAAATAACCGCGGACGTAAATGATAAAATTACTTTTTTCATTTTTTCTCTTTTAATTTATTAAAAAAATCTTTTTGAAGTGGTGTACATTTTACCATAATATTCTTTAAATTTCAATCTCAAAAATTGATTCGGAATATTTTAATATCACTGCTTCCCAAATTAATTTAAAACTGTTGTATAAATCATGAAAAAAAAATAAATTTCAAATCTTAATGGAACGATCGGATAACAAACCCGCCTGTGATATATTACAGTTAAAAAATTATGAGCATTGGCGTCAGCAGGAATTTCCTGTCTGACGAGCGAATGAAGTGAGCGGGAATTTGAAATTCCTGCAGACAATGCGAAAGAATTTCAGGCAATTTATCACCAGTTGGCGATTATTCTTTTGCGGAGCATTTCTTAGTCTGCCCCCGAATGCTTTTACCGTGGACTCAAAAGTAAAGCCACTTACTTATATCTCAATAATTCAGAACAGTGTTTTAGACAAGGTTGATATAATATAGTCCGTTTCTGCAGTTTGATGCTGAAATGTCAGAATAAATTTATATAACTTACGGTCTTTCTATAATCGGCGTAATATCCAGGTTGTTTTCAACGAGGCTTATATCAGAAGCATCTACAGTCTGATCTCCCGTTACATCAGAATTTATGTATCCTGCCTGACCTAAATTATTTTCAATTATGCTGAGGTCTCCGGCATCTACAATTCCGTCCTGATTTACATCGCTTCCCCAGATACAGTATTTTCCGGATTTAAGCACCATGTTACTGTTGTATGCCTGCGATGCTGCTGAAGTAAAATTATATGTTAACGGCGAGTTTCCTGTCCATGTCACTCCGCTGATTTTACTCCATGTTTCAAGTGAATTTCTGTGATTGATTACTATATAATAAGGCACTCCCTGAGACACATTTGAATAATTTATTACGATATATCCCGATGTATCCGTTTTTGCTCTCACAGTTTCTATAATATTATAAGGTGAAACAGCATTCCGTATATTCACGGCAAGTGTATCTGCCGTATAATCCGCTCCGTCCCAGAATCCCTGTATCAGTGCAGTCAGATTCAGAGCTCTGCAGTTTCCCTGTAAATTGCCTGCATCCGTTCCGAATGCAACGCTCATTCCGATGTATCCGGAATCATAAAGCGGTCCCGGTGTAATAAAATATGAATTCGAATTCATAAATGAATACTGCAGATATTTTGTGCCGGTCGCATCCATTATTCCCGAAAGAAATGGTATGTTTGCTGTCGTGGAAGAGTTGTCATAATTAAATAAAATTCTAGAATCCGGTGCTCCGGCTGTATCTGCCTGAAGTTCGATGCATACCTGAAATGTTTCGAACTCATTTGCCGCACCGCTGAATAGCGGAGCTTTGTCGTAGTTTATTACAAGCTGATTTCTTGAGTTGTCAACTTTATAGCTTAATCTGTTAACCGGCTGATCTGTATTCCCCCAGTCAAGATCATTCCAGAATGGATAAACCCCGGGTCTGACATTCCCCGTGCTGCCGTTTCCAGGTAATCCGTTCGCGGGCGGATTCCAGTTGCCCGAATCCGGTACAAAAGGCTTAAAGCATATTATTCCGTTTGTTCCAATATAAACCGAATCATATTTCACTCCCATGAATTTTATTTTCCTCGGTAATCCGATCCCCGTTATCATCCAGTATCCGTCATCTGTGTTTCCATTGCTCAGCGGTACTTTTACCTGATTGTTAAGTACAAGAGAAATGCTTCCCGATGTATCAGTTCTGCAGTATCCTGGCTTTGAAACAGCACCGCTGCTTCCGGCCGAAGAATTTGCAAAATAATAACCGCCTGAACCCGTTCCGCCGCCGCCGTAATTCGGCTGTACAACAGAAAATGTTCCTGTTACAGTATCATTAAAAATATTCTCATCGCCTGAAAGCTGAGTAAAAACTTTTACGGTATAATTTCCCGCTGCAGGCGTATATCCGGCGAAATTAACATTCTGCGTAAGACCTCCTCCAAGTCCGGTTACTGTCTGTGTGCCGGAATATCCGCCGGGATTTATTGTCATTGTTACGTTAAATGATTGTACCGAAGTGCCGAAATTTTTTATCAATGCTGACGGAATTATTGCCGCGCTCGGAAGCGTAATTGTTCCCGAAGGTGAATTAATATTCTGCACTCCTGCATCATTGGAAGCGGGATTTGATTCTATTGTCAGCGCATCTATGCCGATGTAATTTCCGTTAACTCCCGACGGACCGCTGTTGACAATGGAATATCTGATTGCAAATCTTGCACCCGTGCCTGATGCGCCCGCCCTGAATCCGGTTCTCTGCCATGCATTAGTAGAATAATGGACCCTGAATCTTCCGAGTTCTGTCCAGCTCCCTGCTTCCGGAACTGAATCACCTGCTGCTGAATACATAACTCTGATTGAATCCGGATACTGCGGATCATTCTGCGTTCTCTGATAAAATATCAATGAATCATTGCTGTTTGTATTTTTCTTCGGCAGTACAAGCCAGTTGTCAATATTATTTGCTCCTGTTGCTGTCTGATAATATGAAGCAACATATCCCGAAGTTGGTCCGTTAAATGATCCGAATACAAGAGGATTTCCCTGAAACCATGTGGAAACATTTGTATTCTGAAATCCCGTTCCTCTGTAGTAAACAAGATATCCCCTTGCTTTAAGTGAATTAGTGTCATTGCTGCCGTCAAAATTATCCGAATAATACGGTGAACCGTAGATCTGATTTACGGTATTATCTTCTGATGAAATCCTGTTGCTTCTTCCTGTCTCACTGAATTTCTTCTTTTGAATATTTTCATTCTTCACTCTTCCCTGAATCAGGTCGTCTGGTTGCTTATCACCGGGTTTTTTATCTGTAACGGAAAATCCGAGCACTATCCCGAATATCAGGCAGCATAATGCCGCCGATATTGTAATCTTTGTTAATTTTGATGTATTCATTTTATATTATTATATAATGATTTTCATTCCGGAATTTCAAATGTTTTTTACGATCACAGGTTCAGTCATAAGTCTGATACCGAATTTCTCTTTTACTCTGATCTTTATTTTTTCCGATAATTCCAGCAGCGCCTCTGTACTGCATCCCCTGTTTACAAGCGCAAGTGAATGTGAGGATGATATTCCGGCTCCGTTTTCCGTATAGCCTTTTCTGAATCCTGAATTCTCAACAAGCCACGCTGCAGGTATCTTATATTTGCTCCCTGTCCTATAAAATGGAAATTTCAGATTTAAGTCTTCTGCAGTTTTCTCAAAACTCTTAAACTCATCTTCTTTCAGAACAGGATTTGTAAAAAATGATCCGCAGGATCTCGTATCGGGATTTTCCGGGTCTGTTAGCATTGATTTTTTTTTCCGCAATGAAAGAACAGACTCTCTTATAAAATTCAGTTTCTCTATTTGTGATTTAGTAACTAAACTTGCTGAACTGCGCTCAATATAATCCTTCAGTTCGGGATATTTTATTTCCGGTTCTTTTTTTATATCAAATTCAAATATCACTTCCGTAATAATGTATCTGTCTTTGTCTGAAGACTTAAATCTGCTGTCCCTGTATCCGAAATTACATTCTTCGTTATTAAATTTCACTTCATCAAGCGTTTTTCTGTCAATTGCCTTTACTATCTTTACTATGTCTTTTACTTCCTGACCGTATGCACCGACATTCTGCACAGGAGTAGCTCCTGCCGTACCGGGAATTCCGGATAAGCATTCTAACCCCGCAAGTCCGTTATCAACAGTGTATCTTACTGTTTCATCCCAGTTTTCTCCTGCTCCGGTAATTAACTTTGCTTTGCCGTTTTCATGTTTCAGAGAAATGCCTTTTATGTCAACTTTCATTACAATTCCCCTGTAACCTTCATCCGGAAAAATAATGTTGCTTCCCCCCGAAATAACCTGAAGTGATAAATTATTTTCCTTAGAATATTTTACTGTTTCTTGCACTGATTCAGTTGTTGCGCATGAAATAAAATTATCTGCCTTTCCGCCGAGGCATATTGTCGTGTAATCCGAAAGAATCACATCCTTCTGAAAGTCAGGTGTCATGAACATTTATTGTGTTACAATATAAATCTTTATTAAGCATTTATAAATGAATTTTTACCGTTGCGTATGTGAAATTAATCACATCCGTACAAAACAATTTTAGGTTTTATATTTATAATAATATTTCAATTTATTTTTCATGGGAAAACAGAATAAATTCTAACAAACCCCTCTCAAACCCTCCCATTTTTCAAAGGGGAGGGCAGGGTGGGGTTATATCAATGCAGCTTTGGTTTTGTTAAATTTTCTGATAGAAAATAAGTTTATATTAAAGTTTAAAAACATTTTGGACGGGTGTGGAAATTAATCAATGTTGTTCAAGATAATCTCAAAACTTCGCACAACTTTTTGGATGTATGTATGACTGAACATAATTTAATTCACTTCATTACGCTGTTTATAATTTCCAAATTATGTAATTTAATTCCGTAATAAATCTCATTTAAGGTTTCGGTTGTTTAATTTTTCTAATCAATCCTCAGTTGAAATTTAGTAATCATTCTTTAAAAGAAAAAAACGTAAGTAATAAATCCGGTGTTTCTTTGCCTGCAGGTTCATTATATGATACCGGTTATATTCACTTTGTAATTCCTTTACTGTATTTCATAATTCTGCTGTTTGCAGCAATGACTAACAGACCCATTGGCGCATACGAACTTGAAACTGATTTTTACTGGACTTACGCCCCGCAGGCAAAGGAATTTCTTCAGGGCAATCTGGTCATCGATCCTTATAAAGGACCGGTCTATCAGATTATACTTGCTCTGACAGGATTTTTGTTTAAAGGTGATTTTTTTGCGGCAGGCAAATTTATAAACGTTCTTTTTGCCGCTGTATCTCTTTTCTTTATTTCAAAAATTACCGCTTCCCTTTCGGATTTAAAAACTGCATTGCTTGTAACTCTGCTTGTTTCCGTAAATACTTATTTTATAAAGTTCTCCTATCAGCCCGGAACGGATATGCTGTTTCTTGCAATTTACTCTTCTGCTGTATTCATTATCCTGAAAAACGACGGAAATAAAGTAAAGAATTTTTTCTTCGCCGGGGTTCTTTCCGGAACTGCTTATCTTACAAGATATACTGCGCTGTCTCTGATTCTTTCCGTGTTTCTGATTTTGATTTTTTATTATTATAAAAATTATAAATCAGGAGATAAACCTTCATTCCGTGAATCTGTAAAACTAATGTCAGCTTATTTCCTTCCTGTCATTGCAATGGCTGCAGTCTGGGGATTCATCTGTTTACGGAAAACAGGTAGTTTTTTTTATAATCTGAATTATCTCAATACCGCTCTTGCAGTTTACAGACCCGAAAATGTGCGTGCCGATGACTGGACTCTGAATTATGAAAATACTTTCGGTTCCTTTGCAGATGTTGTTTTCAGAAATTCAGGTCAGTTCTTTTACAAAATTTTCATAGAAAACTTTTCGGGATATTTTATCAACGATTTGAGCAGGCTCATGCCTCTGTTTACAGGAGTAATTGCAGCTTTCGGATTAATTCTCTTCTTCGTAAAATTTAAATCCCGCCCGTTAAATCAGAAGTATTTTTTTCTGTTCAGTATTTTATTTTATATTCAGATTCTTTTTGCTTTCTACTCCGAAAGATTTTCTCTGCCGTTGCTTCCTTTTTATTCATTTCTGATAGTTAACATTTTAAATTATGATTTTCTTCAGAAGTATAATTTTAAATTCGGTAAGATTAATTTGTTCAATGTATCAGCCGTTATTCTGATTTCTTTTAATTTGATTTTATCATACGGATTCATAAAAACTGATCTGAATGCCGTCCCGGTTGAAGTTCTGAATATTTCCGAATGGGTCAAGAAAAACCGTAATGAAAATCTCTCCGGTAAAACAATTATGTCAAGGAAGCCGCAGATTGCTTATTATCTTGATATGAAGTTCGAAGTAATTCCGTATTCCGAAAGTTACGAAGAACTTTACCGTAATATTCTGAGTAAAAATGCTGATTATCTTTATCTCGGATTCCGTGAATCAAGCATACTCGTTCCGGCTGTCCGCAATGCTCTCCTGGATTATAAAAATCCGCCCGAAGGTCTGGAAATAGTGACTTTTATTCCGTATCCCCCTTCGGTTCTTTACAAAGTAAAAAAGTAATTATTCTGTTTATACAGAGTCTTTCTTTCTGCATTTCATAAAAAACTGCATTTAATCTTTAATAAAGTTAGGTTACTTTTGTGCAGTTGAATTTATTGTACATTCATGAAAAGATTAAGCATTATTTCAGTACTTCTTTTATTAATTTCATTTCATTTTTATTCGTTTAATTTATTACCTGAAAAATTTGGCAGGCTTTTATCTAAAGCGGTTAATGAAACCGGCCGGAATAATTTTACAGTCTGGATTTATCTTTCCGATAAAGGTCCGGGTGCATTGAGCAAACTTTCCAACCCTCTGAATCTTGTTACTCAGAGATCTCTTGACAGGAGAAAGAAAGTAAAGGATCTTAGCAGTATTGTTGATATGACGGATGTGCCTGTTTATTCCGGTTATATCAGCTCTCTTGAAAACAAAGTAATAAAAATCAGGAATAAATCACGCTGGCTTAATTCAGTCAGCGCAGTTGTCGACAGGTCAATGTTAAATGAAATTTCTGAATTTGAATTTGTAACAAAAATTG
>JAEUSI010000123.1 GCA_016788375.1 Ignavibacteria bacterium
GAGTGCAGAACTAGTAGATTTAATATTCACAAAACTAGAGTCAGAGGAAATTTCAAGTGTATACGAAGCTGTATCTAGACCAATCTTAGTCACTCCAATAATTCTGAGTTGATTTTGATTAGCATCATTCAATTTTAAAAGTAAATTATAAATATGCGTCTGCTCATTGATATGGACGGTGTAATTGCCGATTTTGAAGGAGAGTTTCTCAGAAGATGGAGGAATCTTTATCCCGGTAAAAAATACGTGCCTCTTGAAGAAAGGAGAGGATTCTGGCTGAGAGAGCAGTATCCGGAAGAGTATCAGGATCTTGTTCAGGAAATTTATCACAGCCCGGGATTTTATCAGAATCTGCCTCCGGTTTCAGGAGCTATTGAAGCAGTTAAGGAAATAAGCGAATCCCTCAATAATGTATTTCTCTGCACCAGTCCCATGATTCCGAAATATGAAAACTGCGTGCTTGAAAAATATCACTGGGTTTATGAAAATCTCGGCGGCGACTGGATTAATAAAATTATTGTAACAAAAGACAAAACAGTCGTAAGAGGAGATGTGCTTATAGATGATATGCCGGAAATAACAGGATCAATGAAACCCGAATGGGAACATATCCTGTATGATCAGCCTTATAACAGAAATATTAAAAACAGGAAAAGACTGACCTGGAATAACTGGAAACAGATTTTAAATCTTTAAATTATCATGTTTAAAAATATTTTATTAATTATTACGGCTTTGCTGATTGATTCTGCTGTCAGTGCACAGGAAATTTCTCCGGAATTCTCTGGGATAATGATTTTAGAAAATACAAGAACGGCGGGAGACAGTAACGAATTGATTTCGTATTTGTATTCAACTGATCCTGCAATAAGAACGAAGGCTTTGTATGCAATGGCGAATATCGGGGATTCGGCTTTAATTGATAAAATTGATTTTCTGTTTGCGGGACCGTTTGAAGATTATCCGAAATCAGAGGATCTGAAAGCCGCGGCATTTATGCTAGGACAGATTCCATGCGGAAAAAGCCGGGAGTATCTGAACTTTATGCTTGATCAGACTGCCGAAACTTCAGTGAACAGCGGGGTAATTTCGGAAATACTTGAAGCAACAGGAAAAACTGGCAGTGAGAACGATCTTGATAAAATCTGCAGCTTATATAATCCGTCAGTTTTATCCGATTCATTACTGGCAAGAGCTTATGCAAAATCAATCGGAAGATTCGCATTGCGGAAAATAAGAAATTATAATTCGGTTGATGTTCTGAAGAAAATATCAAATGGAACTGCAGATACACAGGCGCTGGGATACTGCGCTTTTGCATTCTGGAGAACAGGCGACAGGGATTTGCTGAAAACAGCAGAAGAGGAAATTTACCGGCTTGCAGTTTCAGAAGATGCACAGACAAGAATGTGGGCATACAATGCTCTCGGAAAAATTAAAAACGAACTGTTTTTGCTATATACTCTGGAATCATTTGATACTGAGAAAGACTGGAGAGTTAAGGTGAATATGCTGAATTCAATTCCGAACTATAATATTGATTCGGTACCGGAATTAACGCTTCACCTGCTTACGGTTCTGGAAAACGGTATCAGTGACAGCAATGAACATATTTCTATGACGGCAATAAACGTTCTCGGCAGAGTATTTACGGATATAAATAAATCCGGAAACAGTTCTGCAAAATCAATCTCAGAACACCTGATGAAAGAATTTACTTTTGCTCTTGATTCGGCGGACCGGATTGGTTTATCATGGAGAGTAAAATCAGAACTGGTAAATTCAATGTCACTTATATTCAGAGACAGTGTAAAAGAAATACTTATGAAGGAATTTTATAATACAAACGATTACGAGTATAAATCCGGTATATTAAAAGCAGTAGGAAATTTTAACAACGGAATGGTTTATAAAGAAGTACGTGATTCTGTCAGCAGGGATGTACAGAGATACAGGAAAGATTTCATTGATTCATCAGCAATGATAGGAAGCACCGATCTTTCAAAATTATATACAGGATTTCTTGAAATGCTGACAGGACTTCAGGATAAAGTTGACAGTGAAAATCTGAATAACATCAGACTGATATACACTGAATTCATGGGTTCAAAAGATCCTGCCATAACCGGCATATGCTTTCAGGCATTGCAGGATTCAGTGTTCTCATACAGCCGTGAAGAGACAAATCTTGTCACAGTATTTGATTACAGGGAGTTAAGCTATCCTGAT
This sequence comes from Ignavibacteria bacterium, assembly GCA_016788375.1. Lineage (GTDB taxonomy): Bacteria > Bacteroidota > Ignavibacteria > Tepidaquicellales > Tepidaquicellaceae > JAEUSI01. The sequence continues at coordinate 2,230 of JAEUSI010000123.1, forward strand.
GATCTTGACGTAATGCTGTCATTCATAGATTTTATGGGTGAAATGAAGAATCAGAATGCAGTTGAACTTCTTGAGAACAATCTTAAGTCAGATAATTTTGAAACAGCGAATTCATCGGCAACAGCGCTGGAAAAAATCACCGGAAGAAAGTATGAATTCACGGCAAAACCCCGGACAGATTTTGACACAAATTATCTGAATAATCTGTCACAGAAACGTTTTATTACTGTCAAAACAACCAAAGGAGATATACGGATAGAACTTTTGTATAACTATGCGCCGTTCACCGTAATGAATTTTCTTAAGCTGTCGGAAGATAATTTTTATGACGGAACGGTTTTTCACAGGGTTGTTTCCAATTTTGTGATACAGGGCGGTGATCCTTCGGGAACGGGTTACGGTGGTCCGGGATACAGTATCAGAAGCGAATTCTCACCTCTTGATTTTGGAACTGGCATAGTCGGAATGGCTTCAAGCGGAAAAGATACGGAAGGAAGCCAGTTTTTTATAACACATTCTGCAACACCTCATCTTGACGGACGATATACTGTTTTCGGAAAAGTTACAGAAGGAATGGAAGTTGTAAACCGGATAATGATCGGGGATTATATTACGGATATCGTGACGGACTAAATTGTAAAAAATTAAATTTAATAGTTTGAAACTTTGTACAAATTAAAACGAATTACTAAAAACATCTTTTAACAATTCAAAAAAGGAGGAAAAAATGGCAAATTCAATAAACTGGTTCGAAATTCCCGTAACGGATTTCGGAAGAGCAAAGAAGTTTTACAGCGACATTTTCGGAATTGAAATGAATGAAATGATGATGGGTCCGAGTCAGATGGGTTTTTTCCCGCAGGGCGGAGTAAGCGGAGCGATTGTAAAAACGGACGGGCATAAGCCTTCAATGGACGGAACACTTGTTTATCTTGCTGCGGGCGAAGATTTATCCGGAGTATTAGGCAGGATAGAAACTGCAGGCGGAAAGGTAATTCAGCCAAAAACAAAAGTAACTGATGAAATCGGATTTGTAGCCGTATTTACAGATACAGAAGGCAACAAAGTTGCGCTTCATTCGCCGAAATAAAAATTCATTATTACATTATCCGCAAATTGTTTTAATGCAAACTGAAACCGGAAGTAAGGAAAACTTCCGGTTTTTTATTTTTAAAAATTAAAATAGAATAGAATAAAACGGCATTAATATTTAAATTAGAAAAAATCATAAAGGTTAATTAAAAAGAATATGAATACTAATTACTTCAGATGGTTTATTATCTTTGTGCTGTGTTTTATAGTTTCAAATCAGAATATATATTCACAGAATCATAATGACAGTCAATCCGGCAGCGATTTAAACACCGGAGATATGGATTTAACCGTTGATCCGAACACGGATTTTTATGAATACTCAAACGGAAACTGGCTTAAGAATAATCCTGTACCGCCGCAGTACAGCAGGTGGGGAACATGGAGTATCATTATTGAAAGAAATCAGGAAGTCTTGCGGAAAATTCTGGAAAATGCAACCGCCGAAGGAGTTTCAGTGAATCAGAAAGGAAGCATAAAGCAAAAACTCGGTGATATTTATTACATGGCGATGGATACCGTTACAATTGAAAAAGATGGAATGAATCCGCTGATACAGGATCTTGCCAGAATTGATGCAATCGGCAGCAGAGAAGATTTCATGAAAGTTTTTTCGTATATGAAAAGCTTCAGAAACGGAGGACTGTTCGGATTGTATGCCGGGCAGGATGACAAAAACAGCAGTAATGTAATCATAAATCTTACACAGGGCGGGCTCGGACTTCCCGACAGGGATTATTATACAAAAGAAGACGAAAAGTCAAAAGAGACTCAGTCAAAATACAAGGATTATATTGTAAGGTTGTTTGAACTTATCGGATATGACAACAGCAGCGCCGTGAAACATGCACAGAATGTTTATAAAATTGAAAACCGGCTAGCAAATGCTTCGATGACAAGAATTGAAAGATCAGAGCCGGAGAATGTTTATCATTTAATGTCATTATCCGAAGTAAAGTCGCTAACACCCGATTTTTCATGGGAAATATTTTTTAATGAACTCGGACTGACTGATGAATCTAAGTTCAGCAACGGTATATTAGTAGCACAGCCGGAATTTTTCAAGGAAATGAACAGGATGTTATCTGATATAAGCACAGATGAGTGGAAAAGTTATCTTAAATGGAATCTGATAAGATACGCAGCGGATAAACTAAGCACTCCGTTTTACAACGAATATTTTGACTTCAACAGCAAAGTTCTAAGAGGCACAAGGGAAAAACTTCCGAGATGGAAGATTTCCATACAATTTGTCGAGAGCATTATGGGAGAGCCGCTCGGACAGCTTTTTGTCGAAAAAATGTTTACACCGAAGACAAAGGAAAAAGCGCTGGAAATGGTGAACAATATAAAAGAGTCATTTGCAGAACGGCTGAAAAGCAACGAATGGATGAGCGAGGAGACAAAAAAAGCCGCACTGGAAAAGCTCTCGAAAATAACTCCGAAAATCGGATACCCGGATAAGTGGAAGGATTATACCGGACTCGTAATTGACAGGGGTTCATTTTATGAAACTATGAAAAAAGGAGCGGCATATAATTATAAACTTAATCTTGACAAAATCGCAAAACCGGTGAACAAAGCAGAATGGTTTACGACTCCTCAGACTGTCAATGCATATTACAGTACTTCGCAGAATGAAATTGTATTTCCGGCAGGAATAATGCAGCCTCCTTTTTATGACCCTGAATCCGACGATGCGCTGAATTACGGAGCAATAGGCAATACTATCGGACATGAAATCACACACGGTTTTGATGAAAACGGAAGGAAATATGACGGAGACGGAAACATGCGCGACTGGTGGACTAAGGAAGACGAAAAAAATTATATTGAAAGGACAGATAAATTAACCGAACAGTATGACGGATACGTTGTTTTTGATTCGCTTCATGTAAACGGAAAGCTTACACTCGGAGAAAACATTGCAGATCTCGGAGGGGTGCTAGTTTCTTTCGGCGCGTTTGAAAAAAAGCTTAAAGGAAAAGAAGAAATCCTGATTGACGGATTTACTCAGCAGCAGAGATTTTTCCTTGCTTATGCAAGATTCTGGAGATACAACAGCCGTCCCGAAGTGATAAGACTTCTGATTAATTCCGATTCACATTCTCCGGATAAGTTCAGGGTAAACGGAGTTTTAGTAAATGTTCAGGCATTCATGAAAGCATTTAACGGAAAGGAAGGCGATCCGATGACGAATGATGCGGCTAAGCGCGTAGTGATCTGGTAGAATAACTTAAACAGTAAAAACTATATTCCTGATTATGAACAAATTTATTCTGCTTGCATTCATTGTTATTTTATCGGTATCCGGCAGATCGTATTCGCAAGGCAGGCTTTATACTTTAGCCGAGCTTCAGAAAACAAAGTTATATAAATCCATAGATGATGCTCTGAAAAGTCCTTCATCTGTTTACAGAATAAATCTTTCGAATAAGGATTTATCGGCTCTTCCGCCGGAATTCTATACGCTTACGAATCTTCAGTCGGTGAATTTAAGCAATAATCCGATTACAGATTTATCATACAATATAAAAGAACTTAAGAATCTGCAGTTTCTGAATCTTGAAGGAACGGCAATTACAAACCTTCCGGATGAACTCTTTAATCTGAAAAATCTTGTTTCGCTGAACTTAAACAATATGTCTTCGCTGAATGCATCCGCTGCGCTCGGTAAAATTGTCAGTCTGGAAAAATTAAAGGAACTGAGTATGAATTCTGTTTACTTAATGTCAGTTCCGCCGCAGATAAAGAAACTGAAAAATCTTGCAATTCTGAAATTATCAAAATGCGGAATTGCCGAAGTCAGCGGGTCAATTGGCGAACTCGAAAATCTTCTGTATCTCGATCTTACATTTAATGACATCAGTAAACTTCCGGAAGAGATAGGTAATCTGAAAAGACTTGAAGAGCTGCATCTTGGAGGCAATCAGATAACAAGACTCCCGGATGAAATTAAGGAGTTAAGCGAAACACTTCTGCTGCTGAGTCTTGCTCAGATTGACAATACAACAGGTGAATATGTGAATAATCCTATTTCCAAGGAAGAAGTTGAAAAACTTCAGTACTGGCTTCCTGAAACGAAGATAATATATATCTGGAATTAAGAATGATTTGTTGAAATTTATCACTGCCTGTAATGCAAAAAAAACTTCTAAGATACCTTCATCAGTTTTCCGTAAGCAGAGGATCAGAAAGTGATTCCCTTGTCTGAATATAGCTTTCAACTTTATATCTCATAGCAATTACAACAAAGACCATGGAAGTAACAAACATCAGTCCGGCAAAGAACCAGAAATATTCAGAGCCGTTTAATTTATACGAGCCGTCCGGATTTACTATCAGAGTATTTACAAGGGCAGTTATTCCGTTCCCGAGAGAAACGGAAAGCAGCCAGATTCCCATTACAAATGACTTCATGCTGTTCGGAGCCTGAGTGTAGGAAAACTCCAGCCCTGTAATTGAAACCATTACTTCCGCCGCTGTCAGTATTACATAAGCCCAGAACTGCCAAATAATACCGGGTTTTCCGCCTGCCATTATCGAAGTTTCCGCAACAGCAAGAATTGCGAATGAAAATCCCGCAAGAAAAAGTCCGATGGATATTTTTCTTAATGATGTTAACGGAAAAAATTTATCGATAAAAGGATACAGCACATATGAACAAAACGGTATGAAGAACATAATCAGCAGCGGGTTAATTGCCTGTATCTGAGACGCAAGAAGGTCAAACTGTATAAATCCGAGATTTACAGTTTTATCCATCTTCTCAGCCTGAAGAACCCAAGATGAACCCGTCTGATCAAAAAGCGACCAGAAGATTGAAATGAAAATATACATGATGCTCAGATTCAGAAATGCCTTTTTGCCTTTCGGACTGAATAAATCCTTTTTGTATGCAGTCCATCCGACAGGCGGAATTGCAATAAAGACTTTTCTTCCCATTCTGAAAACCACTGTTGCAAGAAACATCAGAAGCCCCGGAACACCGAAGGCAATATGCGGGCCGAATTTATCTAGCAATACCGGTATCAGCAGCGTGGAGACAGCAGCTCCGAGATTTATTGAAAAATAAAAATAACCGAAAATCTTTTCCAGAAGAATTTTATTTTTTTCTTCGAACTGATCGCCGACATGCGCTGATACACAGGGTTTGATTCCTCCCGCGCCGATTGCAATCAGAGTTAAACCGATTGTAAGCCCGGTTCTGGAATCATCAAGAGCAAGAGCAACATGACCTAGAACATATACAACGGAAAGAAGAATTATTGTTTTATACTTTCCCCATAAAATATCCGAAATAAAAGCCCCGATAACCGGAGTGAAATAATTAACCATTGAAAACAAATGATACCATGTAGTCGCTTCATTTTCATTCATCGGATCAGGTTTTCCGGAACTCATAAGATACTGTGTCATAAAAACCACGAGTATTGCTCTCATTCCGTAATAGCTGAATCTTTCGGCAAGTTCATTTCCGATAATGTACGGAATGCCTTTCGGATACTTTATCCCGCTGCCGGTTTTTTCCATAGAATATAAATTAAGTTAATAATTATTTTTTCAGGGAAACATTTATATTATTTATTCTTATCAGTTCAGTTAATTTATCCATTATAAGATTCTTTGACAATTCAGTCATGCATATATTTCCGATATTGCATTCAAGCAGACCGCATCCGAGACATTCCAGATTCAGGTTCGATACCGATAAATTCAATGCGCCGTAAGGGCTTGCAAGTTCGGATTTTGTCGGGCCGTATATACCGAGAGTAGGAACCTTCATCGCTGCCGATATATGCAGCGGTCCGGAATCATTGCCGATAACAATACTGCATCTGCTTATCATCGAGGCAAGATATTTTATCGGACTGTATGGCGCAATATATGTATTTCCGGGAACTGCTTCGTGTATCGTTTTGCAGTCATTCAGTTCTCTCTCGTTTCCTCCGAATAAAATAAAATCAACGTCATATACTTTGTTTATTTTTCCGATAAGATCAATGTAGTCGGGGATTTTGTATCTCTTGGCTTCCCAACCGCCTGTCAGTGAAATTCCGATTATTGTTTTACCGCCGAGATTTTTGCTTCTGAAAAACTCATCCGTGAATTCTTCATGGACAATATTTGTCTGAAGAAGAAGCTCTTTCGATTTAACCGGTATACCGAGATGTCGTAATGCATCGAGATTAAATTCCACTATATGAACTTTTCCGCCCCTGCCTTCGGCTTTAATATTGTATGCATAGCTTCTTCCCCTGAATGTAAATCCGAACCTGTATTTTGCGCCGCTCATAAATGTAATAAGCGCTGTTCTTGGATTTCCGTACAGATCAATGACAAGATCGTATTTCTGTTTCCGGATATTTTTTAACAGGCACCAGGATTTGTCTTCTTCCGAATCGTATGTGAATGCTCTTGCAAGATAAGGATTGTCTATGAGTATATCTCTCGAATGTCTCTTTGT
>JAEUSI010000124.1 GCA_016788375.1 Ignavibacteria bacterium
TTATCATAGGCGGGTTTGATTTCCGGATTTCATATTAAAATCCGATATTTATTTATTTTAATAATTTATTCAACAGTATTAAACTAATTTGTAAAGCATTGAAATAGTTCAGTTTACAGCAACGAATAATTACATTGAGATACGTCAGCAATATTAGTAAATTGATAAAAACAAACAACAAAAAATTTAATTAATTAAAACTGTATGAAGGATTTTGATGTAGTCGTAATCGGAAGCGGTCCGGGGGGATACACTACTGCAATCAGGGCGTCACAGCTTGGATTTAAAACAGGGATAATAGAAAGAGACAGGTTAGGCGGAATATGCCTGAACTGGGGCTGCATTCCTACAAAGGCACTGCTGAAAAACGCTGAACTTATGAACGGTATGAAGCACATGTCTGACTTCGGAATTACTTATGAAAACCTGAAATTTGATTTTGAAAAAATTATTCAGAGATCAAGAGGAGTAGCTGATGTTTCCGAAAAAGGAGTCAGATATTTAATGAAGAAAAATAAAATTGATGTAATTGAAGGCACAGCATTCATTAATAAGGATAAATCAATTACAGTAACCGACAAAACAGGAAAAGTCACGGAAAAAGTCACCGCTAAACATATAATAATTGCAACAGGCGCAAGGGCAAGAACACTCGGAAATCTGAAATTTGACGAAAAGAAAATACTTTCATCCACTGGCGCAATGACGGCAAAGGAGCTTCCCTCTAAAATGACAATCGTCGGAAGCGGCGCAATCGGGTGCGAGTTTGCATATTTTTACAATGCATTCGGAACTGAAGTTACGATAATAGAAATGCTGCCGTCAATACTTCCGGTTGAAGACAAGGATATCTCTGATGTGGTTGCAAGAGAATTCAAAAAAAGCGGAATCAGGATACTGACGGATACAAAAACAGAAAATATCGAAGTTAAAGGCGGAAAAGTTATTACAAAAGTTTCGGGAAAAAGCAATGAAGACATAGAATCGGATGTTGTGCTTGTAGCGATAGGAGTTCAGGGAAACATTGAAAATCTGGGACTTGAAGAGCTCGGGATTGTTACAGAAAAAGGAAGCATAAAAGTTGACAGGGACTATAAGACAAATGCGGAAGGTATTTATGCAATCGGAGATGTAAACGGACCGCCGTGGCTTGCGCATGTAGCTTCATCGGAAGGAATAAACTGTATTGAAAAAATAAAAGGAATGCATGTTCCGGATATTGATTACAACACAATTCCCGGCTGCACATACTGTCAGCCGCAGGTTGCCTCAGTCGGACTAACTGAAAAGAAAGCTCTGGAAGAAGGATATGAAATAAAAGTGGGCAAGTTTCCGTTTTCCGCAAGCGGTAAATCAAGAGCAATGGGAGAGACAACAGGATTGATAAAAGTAATATTTGACAAGAAGTATGATGAACTTCTCGGCGCGCATATTACAGGTGTAGAAGCTACAGAACTGATTACTGAATTTGTTCTGGCAAAATCTCTTGAAGCGACACATGAACAGATATTAAAAACGGTTCATGCTCATCCGACATTAAGCGAAGCCAATATGGAAGCTGTAGGAGTTGCTTACAATGAGGCAATAAATATCTAATTTGATAATAAAATTGAATTCACATATATTTCATTAAATAATAAACAATCAGGAGGAATACTAAAATGGACGAAAATAAAACAGCAAAAGGACTGATTCTCGGATTTGTTACCGGAGGAATAGTCGGTGCGGCAATAGCATTGCTTTATGCGCCGAAACCGGGCAGGGAATTAAGAAATGACATCAGATTAAAGAAAGATGAACTTTTAGATGATACTTCCGAATATCTTCAGATTGCAAAAACAAAAGCAACAGATCTGATAAATGAAGGCAGAAGAAAATCGGAAGAGCTGATTTCAGATGCAAAGAAAAAAGCAGGAACTCTGATTGATGATGCCAATTCAATTCTGAATGATGCCAAGGAAAAAGCGACTACTACAATCGGGACAACGAAAGAGAAGATAGCCAATGAAAGTGACAGAGTAAAAGATGCATTTAAAGCCGGACTTGACGCTTTTAATCAGGAGAAGTCGAAAAAGTCATAACCGGAATTTTTAATTTTAATTCGGAAAAAAATTGGAAGAAGCACTTCAGTACACGCAGCTGATAACGAATATTATTATCATCATTCTGTTTATAGGGATTTTAATATTCCTTTTCAGAGTTATAAGCTCCGTGAAAAATCTTACGGACAGAGTCGGAAAATTTTCGGGAGAATTCAGCGATATAAAGCCGAAAATATTAGAAACTATTGAAAAAGTTAACAAGCTTTCGGAGAATGTTAATTCAGTGGTGACTAAAGTCAACGAAAATGTTGATGTACTTGAAACAGTAGTTTACAAGGTAAAGGACACTGCTGACAGTATAATCGAGTTTGAAAAGAAGATTCATCAGAGAATAGAGCCTCCTGTAATGGAAACTCTGAGCACAATTACGGCAGTATCAGCCGGAATAAAAACATTCATTGATACATGGAAAAACAAAAAGGAAGTCAGATATACAGGCGGTAATATAAACGAAGATATTTTTGAAATAAAGGAACAGGTAGAGGAAGTGAACAAAGAATTAGATGAAGTTAATTCAAAGCTTTCTGATTTACAGAAATAGAATTAAAACAACTGAAATTAACAGGCAGATTAAGTATTTAGTCTGCCTTTTTTTTAACTATAAGCTGATACTCAGTATTTAACTTATGACTGAATTTTTCGAAAACACGCAGAATAATTTCAGACAGTTCGGCGAAGGCGTTTCATTAATTCTTGAAATTGTATCCGTTCTGTGCATAGTTGCAGGCTTAATCAACTCAGTCAAAATATTTCTGCAGCTTAAAAGACAATCCGGAATTGAAATTTACAACAGAGTCAGGCTGCAGTTCGGAAGATGGCTGTTACTTGCTCTGGAATATCAGCTTGCTTCGGATATAGTAAAGACAACTACTACGCCGACGTATGAGAATCTGATTATTGTCGGTGTTGTTGCCGTGATAAGAACCTTCCTGAATTATTTCCTGAATAAAGAAATTAAAGAAGAAATAGAATCCGACAAGATATCTGTCTGAAGAGAAATCCGGGAAGTATTTACAAACAAATTTATTTTTTCTTCAGCGGCACGGATAATATTTTTAAACATTTTACGGTAACTTCCTGTCTGATTTTTATTCTGAATTCATAAGTATCTCTTAAGATATTTATAATTTCTGTTTCTTCCCTGTCGAGATAAGCTATACTTGTTTTTTTAACGGGACATAAAAATTTACATTTAACCGAACTGCTCCAGATGTCTGACCTGATCCGGGCATCAGTTACTGCCATCTGCCGGGCAACATTCTGAATATGTACTTTATTTTTTAAAGAACCAGAGTATGTTCCGCTGCCTGTTACAATACGCTTAATATTACCGCATAATTCTGCCATATGATTAGATTAGATTTTTAAAATTGTTCAAAAATATAAAACGAATATGTTAAAATAAACATCCGTCCAAAACGTTGTAATAAATTCTTGAGATTTAAGACAGCCGCTTTTCTTATGAATCCCCGGTAAAAGCATTCGGGAGCAGGCTAAGAAAAGTTAAGCGAAAGAAAATTAGTCCACTGGTGATCTTACTTTAATAAAAACTTATATTTTATTTGGAAATTAAACAAAAACCCCACTCTGCCCTACCCTTAGAAGAAGTTATTTCAGTAATTACTTTATACCACCAAGACACAAAGGCACGAAGGAAAAAAGTTTATAAATAGTGTTCTTTGTGCCTTCGTGACTTCGTGGTAAAATATTTTTTTGGTTTTGAGACACTCTCTGAAAAAGGGGAGGGTTTGGGAGGGGTTCAAAACCCTGTCATTCCCAAGTCTCAGCTTGTGAATGTTTATTTATAGCTTGCTAAACTGGGGCTTAGCAAGCAGAATAAAATTTATATCAGAACCACATCCGATTAATATTTACTTTCAAAATTAATTCAACTGTTTAAATTTAAATTGGAAAGCATTGGATTGATTTTTAAAAAATACAGTTTTATGAAATTGAAACTTCCTTGCTTTATAAGTATTTTGAAAAATGTATAATAAAGCGGATGAAAAAATTACTGAAAAACTCCGGGAGATTGCCGGGAGAGATTCAGTATTTACTGATGAAGAAAATTTAAAGTTATATTCAAAAGACTACACGGAAAACCTTTCATACAATCCCGAAGTAATAGTCAAACCTGTAAATACATCTCAGGTATCATCAATACTTAAGCTTGCAAATGAATACAGAATTCCGGTAATACCAAGAGGCGGAGGAACAGGATTATCGGGCGGAGCGCTGGCAGTATACGGCGGGATATGTCTTTCAATGGAAAAGTTCAACAGGATTATTGAAATTGACAGGGAAAATTTTCAGGCTGTAGCAGAGCCCGGAGTTATTACTCAGGTATTGCAGGAAGAATGTGAAAAGCAGGGATTATATTATCCTCCTGATCCTGCATCAAGGGGCAGTTCTTTTCTCGGAGGAAATCTTGCCGAATGTTCGGGCGGACCCAGAGCAGTAAAATACGGAGTTACAAAAGACTATATACTCGGTATTGAGTTTGTTACGCCGACGGGAGAAATCATAAATTCCGGAGCAAGGGTTCTTAAGAATGTCACGGGATATAATCTCACACAGCTTCTGATCGGAAGCGAAGGAACGCTCGGAGTAATCACGAAAATTATTTTCCGGCTTGTACCTCTTCCGAAATTCAGGAAAGTTCTTTTGGCTGCATACAACAATATTGAAGACTGCGCAAAGACAGTATCAAAAATATTTCAGGCGGGGATTACGCCTTCAGCGCTTGAGCTGATGGAAAATTCTGCAATGCAGGCAGCGGAGAAGCAGCTCGGCAAAAAATTCCCGAACGGAGAAGCCGCAGCACAGCTTTTAATTGAAGTTGACGGTAATCATGAAGAAAGTCTCATGAATGATATTGAGCTTATCGGCGGTATAGTCAGCGAAAACGGGGCTTATGATGTTCTGCTTGCGGAGGATAATCAGAAGATGAATGAAATCTGGGCTCTTAGAAGATGCATAGGCGAAGCAGTGAAATCAATTTCGGAATACAAAGAAGAGGACACGGTAGTTCCGAGAACAAAAATTCCCGATCTCATAAAAGGTGTAAAGGAAATTTCCTCAAAATACGGAATAACAACAATATGTTACGGACATGCCGGCGACGGGAATGTTCACGTTAACATATTAAAAGATAAACTTGACGAGGAATCATGGCAGAAGAATATTGACACAGCCATACGGGAAATATTCACTCTCACAGTCTCACTCGGAGGGACAATTTCCGGCGAGCACGGAATAGGATATTCACAGAAGAGTTATCTTCCCATAGCGCTTGGCAGCAGCGAAATCGAACTGATGAAAAAAATAAAGATGACGCTTGATCCTTACGGCATAATGAATCCAGGGAAAATATTTTCGGATTAAAAATAAATATGATAGAAACTCAGACAGAGATAAGAGTTTTGTATGCGCATACGGATAAAATGGGAGTAGTAAACAACGCCCGTTATTTTGAATATTTTGAAGCCGGCCGGAATGACTTCCTCAGAAAACTCGGGTATCCTTATACCGAACTTGAGAAGGAAAACACCGGACTTCCGGTAATTGAAGCTTATGCAAAATATATAAGCGGAGCAAAATATGATGAAGTTCTGACAGTCAGATCTTTTTTAAAAAACATTCCGACAGTAAGATTCAGAATAGACTATGAAATTTTAAGTCAGGATAAAAAAATCGCTGAAGGCTATACAGTTCATTCATTTGTAAATTTCACTTCAATGAAACCCGTCAGACCTCCGGAAAATTTTATTAAGTTAATCAAATCAAAATTCACTTCATAAATTGAATTATTATAAAGACTTTGATTTCAGGAAAGCCGAAATTCTCATAAGAGAAGCATTGGAAGAGGATCTCGGGAAAGGTGATATTACATCTGAATTATTAATACCTCCGGATTCGGTATCAAAGGCTGAATTGCTGGTAAAGGAAAACGGAATAATCGCAGGTCTTGAGATTTTCAGGCTTGTATTCAGGATAATTGACAGGAATATATCCGTAAAGTTCTTTAAAAAGACGGAGAAAAAGTAAAACGCGGAGAGGTAATAGCATTAATAAAGGGGAAAACCCGGAAAATGCTTCTCGGCGAAAGACTTGCACTGAATATACTTCAGCGGATGAGCGGAATAGCCGGTCAGGTAAAGCAGCTTACGGAAAGACTCGGTAATCCGGGAATTAAAGTAACCGATACAAGAAAGACAACCCCGAATTTCAGAATATTTGAGAAACTTGCAGTTAAAACCGGAGGAGGAGAAAATCACAGAACAGGGCTTTATGACATGATACTGATTAAAGACAATCATATTGAGGCAAACGGGGGAATTGCAAATACGATTAAGATTCTGAAGAATAAAAAGAGTAATATTAAAAATAAAACTGAAATTGAAGTAAAGAATATCAAAGAACTTAAAATTGTATTGAAAGAGGGCGCAGGTGCAGTTGACAGAATAATGCTGGATAACTTCAGATTACCCGATGTGAAAAAAGCAGTTAGTATGAACAGAAACAGATTCGAACTGGAAATATCCGGCGGGGTAAATCTGAAAAATATCGGAAGGTATAAACATATAAAAGGAGTCAGTTATATCTCTTCAGGATCAGTTACACACTCCGTAAAATCATTGGACATATCTTTTAATTTTATTACTTGAATATGAATGCTGTTAGTTTTACTTTTGCCAAATTAAATTCCATTAATAAAACCACAATTATGAAGAATTTTGCAAAAAGATCAGGATTTTTGTCCGCTCTGATAATCAGTATTGCACTTATTATTGCATGCGGAAGCAAGAAAGAAGCAACAGTTGAAAAGGAAGAAACCAAGAAAGAAGAAACCAAGAAAGAATCTACAACAACTTCATCTTCCACAGGCGGCAATTCTGTTTATTTTGTCGAAGAATATACAAAAGACGGTCAGGAAATCGGAAAAAGCGATAAATTCTTCATCAGCGAAAAGGGAGGGTATTTAACTGCAATGCTGAAAACATCACAGCCGATTGGCGTCGGAACTGTTGATGTAAGACTTGAGCGCGAATCACTTGACGGAAGCGAAATTATAGACACACAGCCTTATGATGTCTCTCCGGACAAGAATTATTTTTTCTTTGATAAAGTAACATTTTACAAATCCGGAGATTACAAAGTAACCGTTTTTAAGAAAGACGGAACGGTTATTGCTTCAGGAAATGTAAGAATCGAGTTTAAATAAATACTTTTTTAAAATTAAATTAAATAAAATGAAAAATTTAAAATTTTATCTGCCGCTTTTTGCAATATTATTTTTATTTGCATTTAAAACAAATACTTATGCACAGCAGTATCCCGTTTTATATTTTTGCGAGAAATACGGTACAGACGGGGAAACAGGTGTAAGTGACAGATTCACTGTAGGATATCTTACCGTAATGGTTAAAGCCGACGGTCCTCTCGGACTCAGGGACTGTTCCATTCAGATGGATAAATACAATCCGTCAACGGGTAAATTCGCATACTACAAAAAATTCCCTTACAAGGTCGAGCCTGATATGGCGTATGTATATTTTGCAAAAAATGACGAAAGCGATATGAGTTTTGATGATCCTGGAATTTACAGAGTATTTTTGCTTGATCAGAACGACAGGACAGTTGCGAGCGGTCTTGTGGAAATTATCCGTTAATCTTAAAACACAAAAATGAAAAAAATTCTGAGATTAATAACCGGTTGTATATTGTTAATTGTAATAAACGGTTATTCAGGGTTATCATATTCGCAGTCAATCACATTCTGTGAAGATGTGAGTCAGAAAGGTGATCCTGTAACTCCGAGTTCTGTTTTTAATATAAGCGCAAAAGGCGGCTATCTGAAATTTCTTGTTAATCTTCCTTACAGAATCGGAACTTACAGCATATCTTATGATATATTCAGAGTGGATGATGACGGTTATGAAACATACGACAATACAATATATCAGGATGTAGAGCCGAGCTGGACATGGTTCTGGAAAGAAGTTACATTTTATTCTGCCGGAAGATATAATGTATATGTTTATGACGGCGACAGAAATTTTCTCACATCGGGAACCGTAAGAATTCAGTTTTATTAAAAATTAATCATGAATTGAACAAAAAGGTTACTTCGGAATCCGGAGTAACCTTTTTCATTTTTCAAAACTTCTGAAATGTTTGCTAAAATAAAAAGCCTTTCGAGAGATACGCTTATTTACGGAACAAATACAATTATCGGCAGATTTCTCGGATTCTTTCTTGTACCGTTTTATACAAACAAATTCCTTCCCGAGGAATACGGAATTATTACGATTATCTATTCCTACATAGCAATATTAAATGTCTTCTTCTCCGCCGGACTTGAGTCCGGCTATATGAAGTTTGCTTCAACTTTGGAAAAAGGTTCGGTCAGGCAGAATTTCTCCAATCCGTATCTGCTGGCATTTTTCAATTCTTTGTTTATGTCGGCATTGATTTTTCTGTTTGCACCCGAACTGACATCGGTATTTCAGATTAAACCGGAGTATACTTATCTGATAAAATACTCTTCACTGATTTTATTCTTTGATACAATCGTGCTTATTCCATTTGCATACCTGCGTTTAAACAATAAAGCCACATCATTTGCAGGAATAAAGATAACAAATATTGTGATAAATGTATTTCTGAATATAATACTGATA
>JAEUSI010000125.1 GCA_016788375.1 Ignavibacteria bacterium
AAATTCTGAGAAATCTTCAGAATTTATGTTTTCAAAAGATTTAATTGAAAAGGAAGAATTCATTTATCATAAAGACTGGTTATTGGAAAAGTTAAATGAGCTCTCTTTGGAAAGCAAATAAAAACCGGAAGATTTCTCTTCCGGCTTTTTTTGATTTACGATTTTTGAATTATGATTTTAGATTTATGAATTATGAATATCGATTTACGAATGAAAGATTTTAATCTATAATCCTCAATCTAAAATCTAAAATCAAGATCACGGTGTTACTGCATTTACACCTGTTGTAGCATTATTCTCGACGATGCTGAGATCTGCCGCATCAACATAATCATCTCCGTTTACATCTGACTGAACATAACCCGATTCCGATTTTGCGGCATCATTCTCAACCTGACTCAGATCACCTGCATCAATTGTTCCGTCCTGATTTACATCACCGCTGAAAATCCCGAACCTGACCGGCGAATTATTTACCTGTATCATGTTACTGCCGAATGCCTGTGAAGAAGAATTTGAGAAATTATAATTCATTGCTGTCCCTGATGTAAACACTTCACCGCCGGTTTTGCTCCAGGTTTCAATAGAGTTTCTGTGTCTTATTTCAATATAATATATGCCGCTCGCCGCATTTGAAAATACAAACGAGCCTGTTAAATTAACCGGATCAATAAATGCAATTGCCGAATCAGCAATGTTATATGGAGAAGAAATTGAATGAAGATATGCTCTGGCTGTATCTCCAGCATAAAGCTGATTTATTCCTGCATTATAAAAACCTTCCGGAATGACGGTTATGTTTATAGTGCTACTGCAAGCCGGACATATTGACCGGAATCCTTCAAAAGGCAGCGGTGTCTGTGCATTGTAAAATCTCCACGGACCAAGTTTCTGATATGGATTATTAACCGGATTATATTGTACTCTTGCTCTCCATTTATAACTCCTGTCAGGCTGGAAACCGGAGACTGTTGCATTTAACAATGAACCGCCGAACCCGGCATTCTGATAAGAACCGCCTGATCCGGAACCCGCAGTATTTGTTAACGGAGTAAATGCAGTTCCATTCGGTTTGTATTCATAAACAACTTTTCCTCCGGCTCTGCCGTACGGGCTTTTTAGAAAAATTCCTAACTTAATCTGACCACTTGTTGTGGTTAATCCTCCCGGTCCAGTAATAATGTTTGTTGACGGATTAGATTGTTGAACAAAAGAACTGTTTCCCTTTGATGTATTTCCATTAAAAATGTAAGATGTTCCTCCGCTTGAAAAATATGCCCCGACTATAATATCCGAGTAACCATCTCCGTTCACATCCCCGGCTGAAGCAGCGGAATATCCGAATCTTAAGCCTGATTGAAACGGCAGAACTTCGTTATGTGTATAAGGAAGTCCCGATCCTGATCCGTAGTAACAGTATACATGTCCGAACGGATACGGTGCGCTGATAATCGCATCAGAATATCCGTCTCCGTTTACATCGCCGGCAGATGCCACACAAGCTCCGAATTCATGAGCGAAATAAGGATCCGGAGCATTGACTGACCAGTTCCATGAAGCCGGCAGTCCGCCAGGTGAACCGTAATAACCGAAAGCTGCTCCGGCATAAATGTTTGTATACAGGTATAACTTGCTCGCTCCGATCAGCACATCACTGAATCCGTCACCGTTAACGTCTCCGGCGCAGGCGACACTTGCGCCATACCAGCTCTGAGCGGGAAACAATGATGCCGTAAACTGCCAGCTCGGAGATGCAGAAATTCCTGTTCCGGAACCGTGATAAACATATGCAGCTCCATAAGAAGATTGTTTCGGAGCACCGATTATTATATCTCCGTATCCGTCGCCGTTTACATCGCCTGCTCCTGCCGCACTGAATCCGAACCATGAACCTGAAATGCCTGTTGCCGACCAATTTGCATTTGCCGGTAAACCGGAAGCTGATCCGTAAAAAACATATGCTGCTCCGCTTTCAGAATTAATTTTATATGCTCCTGCAATAATATCACTGTATCCGTCGCCGTTTACATCGCCTGCTGATGCTACGGAAGTTCCGAACTCATCTCCGTTTACTGCTGATGATTTTGTCCAAGAAGGTGTTGAGTTGATTCCAGAAGATGAACCGTAATATACTTCGATTCCGAAGTTCACATAAGATGCAAATACTCCGTTTGTAACACCTACAGCTATATCGGAATAACCGTCGCCGTTTACATCACCGGCAGAAGCCACGCATTTGCCAACACGGTAAAATGTGCTTCCTGCGCTCGTTCCGGTTTTCATGAAACTTGGCGTCGAGGGAAGTCCGGATGCTGATCCGTGAAAAATATAAAATCTGCCGACTGCAATTGAACCGGAAAAATAATCGGGAGCTCCTATTATTACATCACTGTATCCGTCGCCGTTTACATCGCCTGCTCCGGCAACCGTCCATCCGAAAGCGCCTGAACCTCCGTTGTATGACCAGTTATTAACTGTTAAAAATCCTGCAGGCGAGCCGTTGTAAACATAAGCTTTCGGTGAATATCCGCATACAAGCACATCACTGTAACCGTCACCGTTTACATCGCCTGCTGTCCTTACGCTGAATCCGAGAGAACCTGTTGATCCGTCGCTGCTTACTGACCAGACACTGTTTGATGAAAGTCCGGATGCTGAACCGTTATAAACAAACGCCTGCCCTGTTCCCCCCGGAGCGCCTATTATTACATCGGAAAATCCGTCGCCGTTATTATCCCCTGCTGCCGAAACGCTGTATCCGAATCCTGTATTTGATGAACTTGTTGCACTCCAGTCCGGATTAACAGATAATCCAGAAGCTGAACCGAAATAAACAAACGCTTTATTTGAATCAGGTGCACCGGCTATTACATCGCTGTAGCCGTCTCCATTCACATCCCCAGCTGTATAAACTGAAAATCCTAATTTGTAACCCTGACTCTGTCCTGTAACTAACCAGTTTGACGTGTCTGACAAACCGGCTGCCGAACCGTAATATGCATAAACAGCGCCTTCTTTGGAAGAAGATGAAAGTGAATATTCCGGTGCGCCGATCACTACATCTGAATAACCGTCTCCGTTAATGTCCCCTGCTGTACATATGCTGTTTCCGTAATTCTCAAAATATTGTGAACCGTTTGCCTGCCATACCGGATTTGATGATAATCCTGAAGCTGAACCGAGATACAGATATGCTCCTCCGAGAATGACAGCAGAATTCACTGTTCCGTATGCCGTACTTACTATCACGTCACTGAATCCGTCACCGTTTACATCACCGGCTGTCGATACAGCACGTCCGAAATCTGTTGTACTTCCAACTGCAGTCCAGCCCGGAGCTGCTGATAATCCTGATTGTGAACCGAAGTAAACAAGCGCTCTTCCTCTGTTTATTGCGGAATCTTTATATCCGGGCTCGCCGATAATTATATCGCTGTATCCGTCTCCGTTTACGTCACCGGCTGCAGCAAGGCTGTGGCCGTAAGCCGATCCCTGATTTGCCCCGATTCCTGTCCATGCAGGAGTAACCGACAATCCGGTTGCAGATCCTAAGAATAAATACACTTTCCCGTCATTGGTAAAATTTGTAGTGGTTTCCTTAGCTCCTACTATTACATCTCCGTATCCGTCTCCGTTTACATCGCCTGCAGGAGAGGAAGCCGAACCGAAACTGTATCCGAAGCTGACTACCCAGCTCGGTGAAGTTGAAACCGGATCAACTGTAACCGGATACACAGCATCTTCATCATTGACTAAAATACAGAATCTGGAATTTTTTTCAATTTCAGATTTTTGATTTTGGATTTTTGATTTATTTCTTGGTTCGTAACTCTTATTTCTTAATTTTTCATTTCTTTCAAAGTAAGCTCTGAGCTCCCGCCCGTTTGCATCCCATACTTTCAATGCAGAATATTTCATCTTCTCACTGCCTTCATTGTCTTTGAAAATCAGCGCATCTGCGCCGGTTATCATTTTCAGCTTTGTATCTGCAGCAAAATTCAGAATCAGCTTTCCTTTACCTTCAGGCTTTTTCTTTATAATAAAATCTTGACGCATTCCTTCTTCATTATTTGTGTAATTGATCCTTAAGTTGTCATCTTCTATAAATGCAGTGTTATTTATTGTCTTAATTTCACTGTCTTCTAATAGTATTCCCGTGCCGGTTTCAGAAGTATTTTTTGCTTCGCCGCTTACAATCTCCGTCAGCTTAACGGAAACGCTCCATTCAGGGATTATTTCATACTTCCTTTTTTCATCCTGAATTGCAGCATCGTTAATTTCTGATGCCGGAATTTTTGTCTGCATTGTCTTTGCAGTGAAACCATCCTTTCCGTAAAGAAATGTAATGTTGTTTTTTCTGTTGGGAGAGCTGTAAGTTTTTGTCTGTTCATTGAATGTAATATTGTATTCTTCCTTTTCAATATTTTTCTGAACAATTTCTTTCCACTCGGTATCTGTTTCCAAACTCTGAGATGTTCCGGCTTTCTTTTCTGAACCGTTATTATCACCGAAGCGAAGCGGCTCCGGATTGAAACTTAATTCCGGATTAAACCGCCCGCTTACGGGGAAATTATGAAATTTTTTGAAATCAAAGTTTGAAAAGACTAGTAATACTGAAACTATAACAATTAAAAAAGTTTTGTTTAACATTTTTTTACCCCCGTAAAATTGTTTGAATATTTTTTATGGCAAAATTATATCTAACCTGATTATTTTGCAAAGAGATTATTCCGTTATAATAACAGCTGATTTCTGATGAATATACAATATTATTGCATTTACTGATTATAATCGCAATTTTGAGACAGATAAAGTAACAAAAACTGATAATTTTGACTGACAGTAAATTAATAAATCTGTTTAAAAAACTCACTCCTGATGAGCTGAAAGATCTCGAAAAATTTATTGCATCCCCCTATTTCAGCAGATCACGAGATCTTAATCCAATATTTAAATTACTTAAGCAATCTTATCCCGAATTCTCAGGAAAGAATTTAAATAATGAATTCATTTTTAAATCACTCTATCCGGGAAAAAAGTACGAAAATGTGAAGTCCGGTAATTTGATTAAAACACTGTTTTCGGATATGTTCCGTTTATGCAAGGAATTTCTGATTCAGAATGAGTTTATGAAGGATTCTAAAAGAAGAGAGTATTATCTTCTGAATCAGCTCCGCAAAAAACAAATGAACAGGGAATTTGAAAAGGAATATGGGAAGATATTAAAAGAAGACTGTTTCAATAACAAAGGAAGCGCTGAATATTTTATTGAAAATTATTATTTGCAGTCTGTAAAGAGAGATTATTCTCTGGACAATGATGATTTTGCAAATACATATGAATCTGCATTGTCTGCCGGTGAATATGCTGCCGTAACTGCGCTTGTCAAATGTTTAAGAAATGCGGACGAAAAAACTCTTGCCGATATGTTTAATCTTGAAACACGCTATAATCTTACAGATAATATGCTCAGAAATCTGAATATCGGTTCTGTAATCGAAGAAATGAAAGACAATAACGACAGATTCTATCCTTATGTTTATACTTATTATCTTGTGTATAAGCTCAATACAGTTAAATCCAATGAGTATTATTTCGCATTAAAAAATCATCTCGATAAGTACCTTCGCATATTCGGCAGAGATGAGCTGTATGTTCTTAAGAGTATACTCCTTACTTACTGTTCGGTTAAATCCTCAGGCAATGAAAGAGAATTGTTTCAGAAAGAACAGTTTAAGTTGTATGATGAAAATCTCAGGCTGGGAATATATAAAAGAGGAAGTGAAGAGGAATTTCACGTTGTTCTTTTCAGAAATATGGTTTTGATTGCAGGTACTCTCAGAGAAACAAAATGGCTTGAGAATTTTATTGAAAAATATTCCCGAGAACTTCCTGAAAAACACAGGGAAAATATGATTAATTTTTCTAATGCTTTTCTCTGTATGTCCGAAAAAAATTACGAAAAAGCTCTCGGTTACTTTTCAAAGATAAAACTAAATCTCTTTATATTCAAAATTGATGTAAGAATCTATCAGATGATCATTTATTATGAACTGAATTATCTTGATCAGGGGTATTCTTTGATAGATTCAACCTTTCATTTCCTGGCTGATACGGGTGAAGCATCCGAGATTATTGCGGAAAGTACGAAAAATTTCCTGAAGTATTATAAAGAACTTCTGAAGCTAAAATACTCTGAAATCTCATCAAAAACAGATTTGCCGTTATTGCTGAAAAATGTAAATGAGGAAAAAATCCTTGCTTCCCGCGACTGGCTTATTTCAAAAATTCTTGAACTGAAAGCCTGAAACTTTATTAACTGTACAGGATCCGGTTTTCAGAATTGAAAATCACAGTGATTCCCAGATCATTTCACGGCGTAACTGAACTCACACCGATGGATGCATTGTTTTCCACTATACTCAGATCACCTGCATCAACGTAATCGTCGCCAGTAACATCTGTCTGAACATAGCCGCTTACTCCTTCTGAAGCGTCGTTGTCAACGCTGCTGAGATCCGAAGCATCTATTATTCCGTCAAGATTTACATCCCCGCTGTAAAGCGCGAATCTTACAGGCGAAGCGTCTACCTGTTTCATATTACCGCCGTATGCCTTTGTTCCGGAATTTGTAAAATCATAACTGACTGTGCCGCCTGAGATAATGTTTACCGGAGCAGCACTCCATGTTTCAATACTGTTTCTGTGATACATACCAAGATAATATGAACCTGTTGGTATGTTTGCAAACTGAAATGCTGCAGTCATTGTAACAGGATCAATTGTTCCAGTGGCAGATTCAATGTAATTATAAGGCGGAGTTGGTTCAAAAAGAGCTGCCTCAATTACATCTCCCTGATTCAGAGAATTTGATGCCGGATTATAATAACCCTCTGGAAATGCCTTAACATTAACTGTGGCAATTTCCGGGAAACCCCATTGTGCTATATGTGCTACTCCGGTTGAGCCGGCAGTTGTAAACAAACCTCCGACTATTACTTTATTGTTGTAATTATTAACCGCGAATGCTCCGTATGCATTCGAACCGCCGTAATAAAGCCCGCTTCCGAGTGCTGACCAGTTAGTTCCGTCCCATTTTGCAATACCGTTACAGGTAATACCGCCGGCAGTTTCAAAAAGACCTCCTGCATAAAGTTCATTGTTCAGAACTGTCAGACCGAAAACATATTGATAAATTGAACCTGTAATTCCGCTGCCGAGAGGTGACCATGTTGTTCCGTTCCACTTAGCAATACTTTTCGCACTGTTGCCTCCTGCACTAAGAAAAAGTCCGCCTGCTATAAGCTCACCGTTATATTCTTCTAATGAATAAACAATATTGCTTATTCCCGACCCTAGCGGTGACCATGAAGTTCCGTTCCATTTTGCAATGTGATTCGCAGATGCACCGCCTGCACTTGTAAAAAATCCTGCAGCAATCAAATCATTTCCGTAATGACCCAGAGCCATTACCTGTCCCTGCGAACCTCCCATTCCTCCGCCCATTGAAGCCCATCCTCCGGATACACGCGTTGCAATATAATTTACAGGTTGGTCGTCTGCATATACAAAATATCCTCCTGCAACCAGTTTGTTGTTATATACTGTAAGTGCTGCAACTATACTCCCTACACCTCCGAGTTCGTCATTCCAGGATGTTCCGTCCCATTTTGCTATAAAATTAACTTCAACTCCTCCCGCTATCGTAAATCTTCCGCCTGCGACAAGATCACCGTTAAATACACAAAGCGCATCTACTTCTGCATTCATTCCTGAGCCCAGCGGCGACCATGAATATCCGTTCCACTTTGCTATATAATTTGCCGGAACTCCTCCGGCATTTGTAAACTGACCTCCGGCAATTAATTCACCATTGTAAACCGTTAATGCATGAACCCAGTTATCCATACCGTATGATAATCCTGACCAGTCCTGCGCGAAAGAATTATTTACGGTATTCAGTAATGCGAAAATTATTAAAATGATTGTTTTTTTAAACAGTGAATTTATATTCGAATTTTCCATGACAGTCAACTTACTCCTTTAAGTTTAAGTTTATTTTACAGGATTGTATACCATTTTAAACTTATGTCTTTTAGATTTAAGACAGTATGACTTATATCAGTTTTTTAAAATATTTTTTTGTGAGCCGGTACGGAATAATAAATTATGATTGGCAATGTAAACTGCGATAAATCTATACAATATTCTTATTGATAAGTAAGTTGACACAGAAGAAGAGATTTAAAGATATGCATTCCCGATAATATATACGGTTAAATCAATTTAACTGACGGATCAGTCTTATTAATGCTGATAGATATATAAGAGAAGTTTATTTGTTAATCATCATCATAAACTCAATCTGAATAACAAAATCCGCATACTTTCATGGCTTGCTCACAACTTTCCCTGTATTATTCTCTACAATACTCACATCTCCCGCATCAACATAATAATCCCCGTTTATATCCGAGCTGATATAGCCGCTTTGTGAAAGTGAAGCGGCATTTTCAACTGCACTGAGATCTGATGCATCGATAATACCATCCTGATCAGCATCACCA
>JAEUSI010000126.1:0-7992 GCA_016788375.1 Ignavibacteria bacterium
TCAAAGACTCAAAGATTCGATTTTTGAAGATTTATAACTTAGAGTCTTAGAGACTTTGAGGTTTATACTTTGTTTTCAAACACGTTTCCCGGCTTGGGAAGGAGTGTTATCAATAATACAGAGACACAGCGGATAGATTCAATAAGTCAGACTCGCTGAGTCCCTGCATTCAAAATAGTCTGAATTTGAATAGTCATCTGGCAGGAGACTCAGCGAGGACGGTAATTTATTTTCTGTTGGAAAACAGAAAAAATTCTAACAAACCCCTCCCAAACCCTCCCCTTTTTTTCAAAGGGGAGGGCAGGGTGGGGTTGTATCAAAGCATATTAGAACTTGTTAAATTTCCTAATAGTGTATAAGTATTTATTCCGTTTTCCTTCCCAAGCCGGGGCTTGGGAAGGAGGAAAGAGGCAGGAGACTCAGCCAAGACAGAAAACAAACGATTCAGCCGGGAACTGATCTAATGCAAACAAAACATTAATTATTGAAAATGGGATATTAAAAATTTATCTTAGAGAAAAAGCAAGTGTTGCGTTGTATTAAAAAATTTTTCAAACGAATTTATAATCTAATTTATTATTTAATCATGGGATATCCATTACCAAAGTATCATTTCAGTGTTCAATGGGGCGGAACAAACATCGGATTTACGGAAGTTTCCGGGCTTGATATAAACATTGATGTTATCGAATACCGCTCAGGTTCAAGTCCCGTTCAGAGCGTTACCAAAATGCCCGGACTTGTGAAATACAGTAATATTATACTGAAAAGAGGAATCGTTAAAGGCGATACTGATTTTTATAAATGGGTAAGAACCGTAAATCAGTCCACAGCAGAAAGAAGAGATGTTGTAATATCGCTTCTGAATGAAAATCATGAGCCGGTCATGACATGGAAAGTCAGGAATGCATTTCCCGCAAAATACTGCGGACCGGATCTGAATGCGCAGAGTTCGGAAGTTGCAATCGAAACTCTCGAACTTGCACATGAAGGTCTGACAGTGGAGTAATAATAACCTGATTACTTATTTGCGGGAACAGCACTGATCCGGCATTATAACTAATTGAATGTTTATGTATTTACTTTTCGATACAGAAACGACAGGCTTGCCGAAAAACTGGAATGCACCTGTTACTGATCTTAATAACTGGCCGAGACTTGTTCAGCTGGCTTATCTGTATTATGACGAAGCAGGAAATTTAATTTCCGGAAAGGATTTCATAATCAAACCGGAAGGGTTCCGAATTCCTGCACAGGCATCCCGGATTCACGGAATAACAACCGAAAGAGCTTTAAGAGAAGGGAAAAACATTGTACCGGTTCTGGAGGATTTTATATCTTCTGCTGAACAGGCGGTTTTTTTAATAGCTCATAATATTTCATTTGACGAAAAAATAATCGGGGCAGAATTACTCCGAAACGGGATGCAAAACATTATCTCTTCTAAGAAAAAAATCTGCACAATGAAACAGACTGCGGATTTTTGTGCAATAGAAGGTATTGATGGTTTTAAATGGCCGAAATTATCAGAACTGCATTATAAATTATTCGGAACAGGATTTAAAGAAGCGCATAATGCGGCGTCAGATATCAAAGCAACTGCAAAGTGTTTCTGGGAATTAAAACGTCTCGGGAAAATTTAATCCGGAATCTTTCAAAAGATTTCAGTCGCCTTTCAAGTTTGGGAAGTGTGTGTGAAAACAAAGGATAAACCTCAAAGACTCAAAGACTCAAAGTTAAAACCATCAAAAATAGAATCTTTAAGCCCCGGAGTTTTTGAGTATCTTACCATACATCAGAATAAAAAAACCCGGCTTATATTAACCGGGTTTTTAGTATAAAAAAATGTATAAGGATTTTATTCAGAGTGGCTCGGATTATTGTAAGGCGCAGGAGCTGTGCATCCGTTTGATGTCAGAAGACTTGCTCTTGTTCCGTTCAATAATGCAGTCATTCTTCCGGACTGACCGGTAGTAAACATAAACATGCATCTGTCGTCTGTATAATCCATATAATTCATATACATTTCGCCGTTAGGACCGTTAGAGCAGCTGATCTGCGGAAATGAAGGACAGCCGTAATTTTCATTTGACTGATTCGGAGTATCTGAAACCAGATCAGAACCCGTGCATGCCGTACCGTCATCACCCCAGATGTGTCTTAAATTAAGCCAGTGTCCGATTTCATGAGTAGCAGTTCTGCCTTTATCAAACGGATAGGTTGCCTGTCCTGTATTTCCGAAATATTTATATCCTATAACAACTCCGTCGGTCGCAGCTGCGCCGCCGGGAAACTGTGCATATCCCAGAACTCCGCCGCTCAGATTACAAACCCAGATATTCAGATATTTATTCCTGTCCCATGCATCTTTTCCGCCTCTGCTTGAATATTTTACATAATCATTTGTTGAGAATGAAGTTTTTGATGTCTGTGTTCTCGTGATTCCGTTTGTTGCAGCGCCTGTCGGGGTTCTTGACGCCATGCAGAAATTAATCTGGCAGTCGGCGGCATATGACTGAAATACAGAAGGCACTCCGGAAACATCGGAATTAAGCTTTCTGAAATCCTGATTCAGAATATTAATCTGAGAAAGAATCTGTGCATCCGAAATATTCTGTGCTGCTGTTTTGTAAACTACATGAACAACAACTGGAATATTGACAACTGCTCTTCCCTGAACAGGATTGTTCTTTATATATTCTTCTATTTCATTTTCAATCGCATTAATCCTGCTTTCATAAAAAGGATCTTCTGCTTTCATCCTTTCAAAAACTTCCATAGTGGAACAATTACGTTTGTTCTGTACAATCGCATTGTCACTTTCCTGTGAAAATGCAGCAATGGGGAGAAGCAAAAAGAAAATGTAAATTAAATTTTTCATTTTGAATTTTTTAAGTTTTGAAAAAAGTTTCGTGAATTTAGAATTCTGAATTATCAGAATCAACTTAATTTATGGGAAAATTTAATTTTCTTCAGGAGGAATGACTCACATTAAAAATCCATTATGAGAGATTGTTTGAAATACTATAGATCAATGAATGAACAGACATTAGAAACATCAGTAGTATAACTGCTGAAAAAGTATAAGGTAATACTGGTGTTGTAGTAAGAACGAAAAATATTACGACAAGACATGATAAACACTGAACACAGGAACTGTGCCTTACCAGGCATAAACCATTTCGGTAAAATCAATTGCTGTTTGTCTTGATGCTTTGTTCCGGTCTGACGCATCATCAGAATACAGAAATTCATTCTTCAGTATTTTATTTATCAGTTATCGGTATCGCAAATCTATGAATTTCATCTCTTTAGAAACGGATAAACAAAAGTGCGATTTTTTTAAAAAAGATATTGAAACTGACAGAAAGGAAACATATTTTGTATACACTCCACAAAAATTATAATTCATCTAAATTATTAATAATCAAAGGAAAATGATAAGACACATTTTTACTGCGGCATTTTTTTGCCTTATTTTAACATCATTATTCAGCAATGAAACATTTGCACAGGGTTTTAACAGTATTACTTCTTCTGACGGTGT
Source organism: Ignavibacteria bacterium (assembly GCA_016788375.1). GTDB lineage: Bacteria > Bacteroidota > Ignavibacteria > Tepidaquicellales > Tepidaquicellaceae > JAEUSI01. The sequence goes on from JAEUSI010000126.1 coordinate 3,548, forward strand.
AAATGTTATTGCCGTCGGAAATAACGGAAAAATCTACCGCTCGGCAAACGGAGGATCAACATGGGTAAGCTCTATTTACGGAAGCGCTAATATGTATTCTGTCTGTGCAGCAGGAAGCGATGTATGGATCGCTTCTGCAAACGGAAACGTTTATAAGACACAGATAACCGGTTCGCCGGTAAATTCATACAGCACGATGAGTTCAAATAACCTGTATTCGGTTTTCTTCACTGATGCAAATACAGGATTTGCCTGCGGTGATGCTGGTTCAGTTTATAAAACAGTAAACGGAGGAATAAACTGGGTATTAAGCAACAGCGGTATTTCACCGGTGAAGCTGAATTCAATTTCATTTGATAATTCAAGTACAGGAACAGTTGCCGGTGATAACGGAAGTATTTATTATACAGTCAACGGCGGATCAAGCTGGACATCACAACCTTCAGGAACAACTTATAACATTCTTAAAGTAAAACACTTTTCCGGAAGCCGGGTAGCAGCCGGAGAATACGGAACACTGCTTACAAATACAGGCAGCGGCTGGTCACCGGTTGCAACAAGAACAAAAACAGATATCAGAGGAGTAACCGGGACATCATTCTCTGACGTTCACATCTGCGGAGGCGGCGGTTTTATAAGAAACAATAAAAGCGGAAATACGAAGTTTGCCAATTTTGAAATAAATCCAATGATGGCGAATCTGACGGATATTTTTTATTATGATGCTAACAAAGGCTGGGCAGTAAGCAGTCTTAATTCTGTGATAATTTATACAACTAACGGCGGAACAAGCTGGAGCATGCCTTCAGGCGCAACTATGACAACATCATGGTCGTCCAAGCTAACTGCAGGCAGCGGAATCGGAAATAATTTATGCGAACATCCATTTGACAGAAACACGCTTTATGTTGTATACGGAAGCACTGTTTATATTAGCAGGAACAGGGGAGATAACTGGACAAGTATTGCAACGGTTGCAGGAGGCGGAGCAGCTCATTCATTTTATGTAAGTCCGCTTGATACGAATATCTGGATGTGCGCAATTACCGGAAGTCCTGACAGGGTTACAAGATCAACCAATTACGGCGCAACATGGACAACTGTTTTAGGTGCTAATTTCAGCAACTACGGACAGCCGCTTGAGATGGATCAGAATAATCCTTCAAAATATTATTTTGCTCCGGACGGCGGAGGATTTTACAGATCAACGGACAACGGAGCATCGTTTACGGAAATCAGCGGAAATTATCCGTTCAGAAGTCCGTGTGATATAATCGTAATGTGGGACAGTTCTGATGTTATCTATGTAGGTGACGGTGTTACAGGAAGCGGACAGGCAAAAATATTCAAATCAACAAACAACGGAGTAAACTGGACTGAAAAATATACAGTAACTTCAAGCGAAACTCCATCATTATGCAATTCTGTTTTTGACAGAAGTCTTGCATATTCGACAGAATGGGGAGGAAGCGGATTTTATAAGACTACTAATTACGGTGATAACTGGAATCTTGCCGGAGCGACCGGCGGTTCGGGCTGGGGATCTGATATATGTCATGAAGATCCGACATTAGTACTGAAAGGAACTTACGGCTCTCCGCATTACTTAAGTACAAACTCAGGTACTTCATTTGTATCAGCTTCGGTCGGCGGAGGCGCAGGCGCGGGGATTATTGTTCCTGACAGAAGTTATCTTATTGCAATGCAAACAGGCGGACTTTCCAAAATGACAATTACGTATACAGATTCGCCGGTGATTTCAACTATTGATGTTCAGGCATTTTCAATCGGAGCTACCGGAGTTCAGTATTTCCCGTCAGCAGTAATTACCCCAACGGGAACAGTTAAAAACAACAACGGAACAGCCAGCGCAACATTTACGGTAACAAGAAAAATTTCTCCCGGAGGATATTCAAGCACAAAGACAGTAACAAATCTTGCCGCGAATACTACTTACAATGTATCATTTGATGAATGGACATTTAATTCAGGCATAGTATATACAGTGAAGGATTCAGTTTACATGTCTACAGATGAAAATCCAGCAAACAATGTTATAAGCGGTTCATTAACTCCTAAACTCGGAGTAGATTTTTTAAAACTTAATGAAGCGTTCAGAGGATCCTTTCCTCCGCTTAACTGGACATTGGATTATTCGGGTACACTCTACTGGATTTACTCGGCTCTAAGCAGTTACGGTCAGGGTACAGGAAGCACATATTTTAATTTCTGGACTGCGGCAAGCGGAATAGAACAGTCGCTTGTAACTCCGTCAATAAGCAGTACTGTCGCAGGAGATTCTCTGATGTATGATTATGCATACGCAGGATATACATCAGGAACTGATTCAATAATTATAGAAACATCTTCAAACAACGGGTCTAATTTTTCAACTCTTGCAGCGTTATACGGAAATTCAACATCTCCAGTCGGAGGTTTGTATTCAATGAGCACTGTTGCGGCTTCGGGTTCGAGGTTTGCTCCTAATGCAGGGCAGTGGATGACAAGGAAATGGGGGCTTCCTGCAGGAACAAACAAAATCAGATTCAGAGCATACAGCGGATTCGGAAATGACTTTTACCTTGACAGTATAAGAGTCATAAATTCAACCGGAAATCTTTATACACAATGCAATATTACCGTTGCGCCTGAAGGATTTTATAACGGTTCCTCGCTTAATCTGTCCGATACGGCAACAGCATATTTAAGGAATGCATCTGCACCTTATGCAGTGGTGGATTCTTCAAAAGCTGTTATAAACTCTGCAACAATGACAATGCCTGCAGTTTTCAAAAATGCAGCATCAGGAACATATTATATACAGATCAGCCACAGAAATTCTCTTGAAACTTGGAGCAAAGTCGGAGGTGAGTCTCTTACAAAAGGCGTCTTTATGACATATAATTTTACTTCGTCGCAGAGTCAGACTTACGGAAACAATGCGTCGAATTCAGGGTCATTATGGTTTATGTTCAGCGGAGATGTTAACAAAGACGGAATTATTGATGCTTCTGATCTGAGTTCCGTAGAAAACGATATCAATATAAAAGGATATAATGCATCTGACCTGACAGGAGATGATTTAGTCGATGCATCTGATCTTGCTTTATGTGAAAACAATGCATCGAATTCTGTTTCTGTCGTTTCACCTTAAGCGCGATACTTAATTAAATAAAATTCAATTCAGTAAATGAACTGATTGTGTATAAGATAAGCTTAGAATAAATAATTGTTTTTAATGAACAAAAAGACAACTTGTTACCGGTTGTCTTTTTGCATATAAAATATTACCGTATTGCAAATCTGTATTTCAAAACAATATTAATTCAGAATTTTATAAATCAAAATATTTTACAATGAAGAAAATCAAACTTACTGTTCTGTTAATGCTTATTTCCGCTGTATTTGCGGGGAATACTTATTCACAGGGATTTAACAGTGTCAACTCACCCGACGGACTGTATGTAATTGCAGTCGGAAATTCAGGTAAATTATACCGATCTCTTTCTTCAGGTGCAAGCTGGATAAGCTATACAAACGGAGTACTTAACATGAACTGTGTAACATCTTACGGAGATGATGTATGGATAGCTTCAGACAACGGAACTGTTTACAAGACATTAAAAACAATTTCTGCGGTCACTGCTTATGGAGTTGGAAGTTCGACAAATCTATACTCTGTCTTTTTCACGGATGCCAATACCGGTTTTACATGCGGAGCCGGAGGAGAAGTTTATAAAACAGTCAACGGAGGCGTCAACTGGACACTCAGCAATTCCGGCATTCCTTCCGTAAAACTCAATTCAGTAAATTTCAGTAACAGCAGCACCGGACGTGTTGCGGGAAATAACGGAATTATTTACTATACATCTGACGGCGGAGCAAACTGGACAGCCGAAACATCAGGCACTGCGGTCAACCTGCTTAAAGTAAGATGTTATAATGACAGCGCAGTTGCCGCAGGAGAATACGGTACATTACTTCTTAATAAAGGCAGCGGGTGGACAACGGTAAATACAAAAATTGTAACGGATATACGCGGTGTCTCGGGAAAAAATATGAATGATATACATGTCTGCGGAGGCGGCGGTTTTATAAGAAACAATAAAAGCGGAAGCAGCGAATTTCTGAATTTTGAAACAAATCCGATGCTTGCTAATCTGACTGATGTTTATTTTTATGATGGAAACAAGGGGTGGGCTGTCAGCAGCATGAATTCAGTAATTATTTATACATCAAACGGAGGAACGGTCTGGAATATGCCGAACGGCGCTAATGTTACATTAAGCTGGACATCTAAGCCCGGAGCAACCGGAGGTTCACTCGGAGACAATATTTGCGAGCATCCGTTTAACAGGAACACTGTATTCACTGCATTTTCAAATCAGATTTATGTAAGCAGAAACAGAGGAGAGAACTGGGCTGCAGTCGGAACTGTAATGCCT
>JAEUSI010000126.1:8002-8414 GCA_016788375.1 Ignavibacteria bacterium
CAAGCACACCTCATACTTTTTTTGTAAGTGCTGCCGATACGAATGTATGGCTTTGCGCAGTAGAAGCTTCACCGGATAAAGTCATGCGAACCACCAATTACGGCGCAACATGGACAACACCACCGATAGCAATGAACTTCAGCAGTTACGGTGAACCGCTTCAGAATGATCCGAATAATCCTTCAGTGTTTTATTTTGCTCCGGACGGCGGCGGATTTTATAAATCTACCAACAACGGCGCGACATTTACAGAAATAAGCGGAAGCTATCCGTTCAGAAGCCCGTGTGATATTCTTGTAGCGTATGATAATTCAAATGTAATTTTTCTTGCCGACGGGATTACAGGTTCTGGAGTTGCTGATTTATTCAAATCCACAAACGGCGGAGTCAACTGGACAAAAGTTTTCACAAA
>JAEUSI010000127.1 GCA_016788375.1 Ignavibacteria bacterium
GTATCCGAAAGATTAATCTCTGATATATTATTGTACATTGCCCTGCTTTCCCTGAAGGAATTAATTATTATAAACAGCGCCAGCCGCAAATCTTCCCTGTTGTATCTTTTCTTCGGATCAGGACTGCTTTCAAATCTTACTCCGCTTATTACCGGTAAATCATAAAGTTTGCTTGAATTTTTATATGGAAATACATCGAGTTCATCATCTACCAGTTTCATTTCACTTTCACTGTTCAGGATTGCTAGAGGTCTTTTTTCAATAATCTCAATTTTTAACTCTGACGGCATCTCTCTGCTGACAAAAACTTTCTTAACTTCCGGATGTTTCTGAATTCTGTCCTGAATAATGTCAATGTTAATTTCACTGGTATTGAATGCAGAATCATTCAATCTTGCCGCGCTCAGAATTTCTTCACGGCTTATTGTATGATTCCCGCTCACCGTTATTTTGTCAATATCCGTATTGCCTCTCCATTTCAGCGAAAGCAGTGCGGATGCCGCAATAAATAAGATTATCAGCAGTAATAATGCTTTTTTTCCGCTCATAACGGTATGGATAATTTAATTTTCGATTTCACTTTTTTTACAAACTGATCACATAATGCGGTTATATCTCCCGCTCCCTGAAAAATTATTACATCTCCGTCCTGTTTGATTTTAAGCAGTCTGCTGATAAGTTCATCCCTGTCTTCAATGTAAAATCCCATTTTACCGGATTTATTGTATTCTTTCACTATTATTTCGCCGGTAATTCCTTCGATCGGCTTTTCTCTTGCAGGATAAATTTTTGCTATTATAAGTTCATCCGTTAACTCAAATGATTTTGCAAATTCCATGTAAAAGTCTCTTGTCCGTGTAAATAAATGCGGCTGAAATACAGTTATGATTCTTCCCTTGTGACTGCCCCTTACTGCGCTTAATGTCGCAGTTACTTCCGCCGGATGATGAGCATAATCGTCAAAGACTTTAATCCCGTTGTCAAATTTAAGCTCCAGCCTTCTTTTGACTCCCGTAAATGTCTTCATGCTTTCATTGAATCTGTCGTTGCTGATTTTAAGTTCTCTCACTGCAATGTAGGCTGCAGTTGAATTCAGAATGTTGTGATTACCTATTACTCTGAGCATTACTTCATCATCATTAATCATAAAAGCTGTTTTTCCTTTTATATGAACTGTCTGATTAATTTTGCACTCATTTGTTTCATCGAAACCGTAAAGTATACTGTTGCTGTGATCTTTCAGCACTTCCGCTACATTCGGATCATCGCCGCATCCGATAATTAATGCATCTTTCTTTGTGTTATTAATAAATTTTCTGAAACTGTTTTTGATTTCGTCAAGATTTTTATAAATATCCAGATGATCCGAATCGATATTTGTAATTACTGCAATGTCAGCATTTAACTGGTGAAAACTCCTGTCGTATTCATCTGCTTCGACTACTGCAATATCGCTCTTACCGATCCGAGAGGATCCTCCGTCAAGGAAATCAAGATTTCCTCCGACAAACACCGTCGGGTCAAACTTGTCGTCAATTAATACTTTTGCAATCATTGCTGTTGTAGTAGTCTTTCCGTGTGTACCGCTGACCGCAATCAGGAATTTATCGTTCACTATATTTCCGAGTGCTTCCGACCTTTTAATAAATTTTATGTTCTTCTTCCGGGCTTTCTGAAGCTCTTCGTTATCTTCCGAAACTGCAGATGTGAATATCACCAGTTCAGTTTCTTCAGGCAGGTTTCCTTCTTTATGTCCTTCGTAAATCTTTACCCCCATTTTCTCGAGTCTTTTTGTAATGCCGCTTAACGTTATATCACTGCCTGTAACTTTGTATCCCTTCTTTATGAGATATTCAGCTATCCCGCTCATTCCTATACCGCCTATTCCGGTAAGATGGATATTCTTTATTCCGTCAAAAACATTCTTTGTGCTTTCCATTTTTAAAATTTTAAGTTCATTTTTCTTGAAATACTTCTGAATTCGTTTACAAGACCTGTCTCGTTCTGAAAATCACTCAGTCTTATTCTTAAAAATCTTTTCCTGTCTTTGAGCTTTAACTTTACAATCCTTACTGTGCTTTTTTCTTCCTTTCTCATTTTCTTCTCTCTGGAAAACTTTACGTTCAGTATTTCATTTATTCCCACTTCTCTCTGACCGAACCTGTTTCTGAAAATTATCCTTCTGTCGTCTATTATTATTTCTCTTGCACGAATTGCATTAGTCAGAAGTACCGTCAGAAAAAAAATTATGAATATAATAATTATATAAATTATCGGATCCTTTATTACCACTTCAAATGTTGCATGTGTGAAATTTCCTTTAATCAGTATGTATGAAATCAGCGTTACAAAATAAATTATCAGTGACTTGTAATAAAAATCCAGCCTGTATTTGTATATTCTCTCACCCATTATTTCACGGTTAATTTTATTGCTTCTTCAGCTATCTTTTTTGCCGCATTTCTGTCAGAAAATATTTTAATATTATTTCTCAGTTCCGACAATCTTTTTTCATCCTTGATCAGGTTCATAATTTCATCCTTAAGCTTATTATTTATTTCATTTTCCAGTATCATAACCGCAGCATTTTCCTTTGCAAGGCTTCCCGCATTCATCTCCTGATGATTTTCGGCAGATGTCGGAAGGGGAATCAGCACACAAGCTTTTCCGAGAACTGCCATTTCCATTATGCTCGTAATGCCGGCACGGCAGACAATCACATCGCCTGCAGAATATGCCATATCCATTTTGTCAATGAACTCAAAAATCCTTAATCCGTTTTTTATATCCGAGAACTCACTGCTAAGTTTTTCATATTCGGGTTTTCCTGTCTGCCATATTACATTCATACCGCTGTTTATAAGATTTCTTAAATTCATTCTTATGCATTCGTTTATTCCTCTTGCACCCTGACTTCCTCCGAAAATAAAAACCGTTTTTCTTTCCCCGGAAAGTCCGAAATATTCCAGCGCTTTATCCCTGTTAATTTCAGTAAAAGAACTTCTGACCGGGTGCGGTATTTTTACAATATTGTCTTTTCTCTTTAAATATTTTTCCGTCTCGCTGAAATTTATTACAACTTTATCGGCTCTCCCGGATAAAAATTTTATTGTTTTGCCCGCATAAGAATTTCCTTCCTGAATTAGCGTCGGAATTTTTAAAATCCCTGCCGCAAATATAACAGGACCGCATACAAATCCCCCTGTTCCGATTGCCACATCAGGCTTGAATTCTTTCAGAATTTCAAAACATCTCTTCAGTGATAAAATCAGTTTCATCGGAAGTCTTAAGTTGTTTTTATAACTGCTTCTGTCAAATCCCGAGATGTTAATTGTTTCAAGTCTGTAATTATTTGAAGGAACAATCTTTTCTTCAATTCTGCCTTTTGCTCCGGTAAAAAGTATCTCAGCATCCTTGTCAAGAATCTTTATTTCATCTGCAATTGCTATTGCCGGAAATATATGACCTCCTGATCCTCCTCCGGCAAATATATATCTCATTTCAGTATGAATTAATCTTATTCAATAATTAATCCCTTGTCAGACTCTTCTCTCTGTGAAGAAATGTTCAGCAGAATTCCGATTGCTACCGCTGAAAATACGATTGATGTTCCGCCGTAACTTACAAACGGAAGCGTTACTCCCGTTGTCGGAATTACTCCGCTTGCTACAGACATATTGACCAGCGCATTCAGAGAAATTAGTGTTATTATTCCGAATGCAAGATATTTTCCGAAATCATCTTTGCATTCTTTTGCAATTTTGTATCCTCTTGTTAAAATTACAAAGTAAAGTGAAAGTATTATGAACGTGCCGATAAATCCGTACTCTTCTCCGATAATTGAATAAATAAAATCCCCGTGAGCTTCAGGTAAAAAGAAATCTCTCTGATTTGATCCTCCCGGTCCTATTCCGAATAATCCGCCGTTGCCGAATCCTATAAGCGCCTGCTGAAGCTGATAACTTGTATTTCCGCTTGACTGATATTCTGCATATGAAGCAATTCTGCTTATTATATAGTCTTTGGAAAGTACAAATATTGCCGCAAAAGGAGATAAAGCCAGTAAAGTGAAAAATATATGTTTCAGCCGGGCTTCTGAAAGAAAAATCATAAACATGCACGTGCTGAATATTATCATCGAAACTGAAAAATTCGGCTGTATCAGAATTAATCCTGTTACAAGAAGCACATAAAATATTACGGGCAGATATCCTCTGTAAAGCAAATGTATGTATTCTTTCTTTTTTGCAAGCAGTGAAGCCGTATAAAGTATAATTGCATATCTTGCAAGTTCCGAAGGCTGAAAACTCAGCGGTCCGAGATTAATCCATCTGCTTGCGCCTTTAATCGGTCCCTTGCTTCCGAATAATGTAAAGACAAGAAGGATTATTGTCAGCCAGATAAGTATTTTCGAAATATTCTCAGTATACCGGTAATCCGTTTTTGCAAATATAAAAATCAATATTATTGAAAATAAAACTTTCAGCCCGTGCTGCTTGAATAAATAATTGCTGTCCTGATATTTTTCAAACGCAAATGCAGAGCTTGCGCTGTATACCGCGCCGATGCTGAATATCATCAGTATTAATACAGGAATTAGTATCCATATGTCAATTTTATATTTGTGTATCATTTCAGTTTAACTGATTTACTATGTTTTTAAAATCTCTGCCCCTGTGTTCAAAACTGTCATACATGTCAAAACTCTTGCAGGCAGGTGAAAGCAATACCGTATCACCCGGCTCTGCCGAGTTTTTTGCTTCATTAACTGCATCCTGCATTGTCTCTGCCTTAATTACCTTTGTGTTTACACTGAAAAAATCGTTTATCTTATTCCTCGATTCTCCGATTGCAATAATTATCTTAACCCTTTCTTTAATAAGTTTTACAAGTGATGAATAATCGTTGTCTTTTTCTCTGCCTCCCATTATCAGAATAAGGTTTCCGTCTATGAAAGACTCAAGCGCAACTGTAAGCGAATCCGTATTCGTGGCTTTCGAATCGTTGAAATATTTTACACCGCCAAACTCTCTTACAAATTCAATCCTGTGCTCTACACCTTTAAAGGTTTTCAGAGTTTCAATGATAATTTCTTTTTTAATCTGAAATGCCCTGGCGGAAATAACAGCAGCAAGGGAATTGTATATGTTGTGATTACCTCTTATGTTAATTTCACCGGCATTCATTATTTCTTCTTTTAAGTTTTTACTTTTATCGAAATAAATAACTTTATCGTTCTCAATGCAGCTTCCCGAATTTACGTCCTTTTTCCCGAATAAATTTTCCTTTATGCTGAAGTATGCTTTTTTTGTATTAAAACCTGTTGTTGACTTCCTGAGAATTTCATCGTCATAATTTATTACAGCAGTTTCCTTTTCAGTCTGATTTTTCATTATTTTTAACTTGGAATCCAGATAATTTTCAAATCCTTTGTGCCATTCTAAATGATCCGGAGTGATATTCATCAGCACTGAAATCTCCGGTCTGAATTCTTCCGTATCATAAAGCTGATAACTGCTTGTTTCAAGAATTACTACTGAATCTTCCTTTACACTTTCTGCGATTTCTGAAAATGCAAGACCAACGTTTCCGCAGACCTTAGTGTCATAACCTGCATTTCTGAAAATTTCACCCGTAAGAACCGTTGTTGTTGTTTTTCCGTTTGTTCCTGTAATGGCAATTATCCTGCCTTTGCATAGCCAGTAAGCTGCTTCTATTTCAGAGTAAATTTTTTTACCAAGCTTCTTTGCCCCTGAAATATATTCATTGTCAGGCGGAATACCGGGACTTTTGATGATGATGTCATTTTCAAAAATCCTGTCAGTGTGATTTCCGGTTTCAAATTCAATCCCTTCATTCTTTAAAACTTCCTCATCTAAATATTTCAGGCTTTCCCTTTTGCTGCCGTCACTGAGAAAAACTTTTCCGCCGTTTTTTTTCAGCAGTCTTGCCACCGCAATTCCGCTTCTTCCGGCGCCGAGTATTGTGAAAGAACTGTTATTTATATTTATCATCTTATTTTCAGTGATGCTAATGTAATTATGGCAAGTATTATAGCAACAATATAAAATCTGACAACTATCTTCGGTTCGGGTATCCCGTTCAGTTCAAAGTGATGATGAACCGGAGCCATCTTGAATATCCTTTTTCCCTCGCCGTATCTTATCCTTGTATATTTGAAATAGTATCTCTGAAATATTACTGACAGTGCTTCTGCAAAAAATATTCCTCCGAGTATAGGAAGCATAAATTCTTTCTTGACAAGTACGCATAATGTCCCGACCGCTCCTCCGAGAGCAAGTGAACCTGTATCTCCCATGAATACCTGAGCCGGATAAGAATTGAACCACAGAAATCCGAGAGCAGCCCCGACAAGTGCTGCGCAGTATATTGCAAGCTCACCGTTTCCTTTCAGATAAATAATGTTAAGATACTTTGCGGTTTCTATATTGCCCGAAACATATGCTATTATCCCGAGTGTAAGAGCTACTATACCTACCGTTCCGGCGGCAAGACCGTCAAGTCCGTCCGTAAAATTTACTGCGTTCGAAGTGGCTGTTATTATGAAAACAATGAGCGGAATATATAAATACGAAAAATCAAACTCGAAAGCTTTTAAAAAAGGAATAGTTGTAATCGAATGTATTCCATCAAATTGCGGAAGGAAAAAAACAGCACAGCCGACAATCAGACCGGCTGTAATCTGCCCTACGAGTTTATATCTTTCTGCAAGTCCTTTTTTGTATTTCTTGATTACCTTGAGATAGTCGTCAGTAAATCCGACGGCTCCGAGAAAAATTGTTACAAATAAAATAAGTATTACATATATATTTCCAAGATCACCCCAGAGTAAAACAGGTATAAGCAGGGAACACAAAATTATAAATCCGCCCATAGTAGGCGTTCCGGCTTTTGACCAGTGAAAATGCGGTCCGTCCTCTTTTCTTGCCTCTCCGATCTGTTTCTTCTGAAGATATTTTATTATTCTTGGTCCTAAAATAAAGCTTATCAGTAATGCTGTAATTGCCGCAAGCGCAGACCTGAAAGTAATAAATCTGAATATGTCAAATCCAGGAGGATTGAATCTGCCGTTTATGTATTCTGCTAACTTGTACAGCATAATTTGTATTTATATTATTGTCTGATAATTGCCTGAACTACCTCTTCCATTTTCATTCCTCTCGAACCCTTCACATAAATTACATCATTCTTCTTCAGATTCCTGAGCAACATGCTTATAAGATCTTTCTTATCTTTGAAATAAAAATTATTATTAATTTTTTCTGCATTTTTGAATATGTTATATGATTCTTTACCTGTTGTGTATAAATTCTTTACTTTAAGCTTTGCCGCCAGTCTGCCTGCATCTGAATGCTCTTTAATGCTGCTCCTGCCGAGTTCCAGCATGTCCGAAATAACGGCATATTTATTTCCTTCTGTCCGGAATTCTGACAAAGTCTCTAATCCCATTTTAACTGATTCCGGATTGCTGTTGTATGTATCGTTTATTATCGTCATACCTTTGAACTTTATTATTTCCATTCTCTTTGATGAAAGCGGTTTGAAATTTTTAAGCGCTCTTTTAATACCGCCTGTGCTGACATTAAAATAAATCCCCGCTCCTGCCGCCGCCAGTCCGTTATATACTGAATGCTTTCCGAAAGTCGCAACAGTTACTTCAAAATCTTTTTTACCGGCAGAGATTTTGATTTCGGGTTCAAAGTTTTTATTATAACCTTCAAATCTTCCTTTGACATCCGTATTAAAACCGTAAGAGTAAGTAAATTTTTTTTCATTTATTATTTTTTTTGAATAATTTCTGATAAATTTATCGTCATAATTTACAAACAGCTTTGTACCGTTTTTCTGAATTAAATAATCAAAAAGTTCAAACTCAGCTTTCGCAACTCCTTTTAAATCCTTGAAAAATTCAAGATGCTCCTTGCCTATATTTGTTACCATTCCGTAATCCGGTTCGGCTGTCTCACAAAGATATCTTAACTCTCCGAAATGATTACAGCCTGCTTCAAGCACGCAAAACTGATGCTTCTTTTCGAGTCTCAGTAATGTCAGCGGCAATCCGATATGATTGTTAAAATTGCCCTCTGTCTTCAGCACCCGGTATTTCTGTGAAAGAACTTCAGCTACAAGATCTTTTGTTGTCGTCTTACCGTTGCTTCCCGCTATGCATAAAACCGGAATATTAAAATTTCTTTTGTGTATTCTTGCAAATTCACCAAGAGCTTTTGTTGTATCTTTTACTGTAATTAAACTCTTATCCTGAAACCCTTCTTTGTTTCGCTTATACCAATTGTCATTTACAACAGCAATCTTTACCCCTTTTTTAAAAACATCCTTTAAATA
>JAEUSI010000128.1 GCA_016788375.1 Ignavibacteria bacterium
TTTTTCTTTTTAGTCTTAAATACTTTCGGTTCTTCCGGAAGAAACTCGCTTCCGTAATTTTCATTTATAAAATCCCTTGCGGATTTTACGGCTTCATCGCTTACTCTTGTGGAATCCGTTCTCATATATGTAATAAGTCCGACCAGCCCTTCTTCCTTGTTTCCTTCAATGCCTTCATAAAGTTTCTGCGCAAGCATCATGGTTTTCTTCGGGGAAAAGCCGAGCCTCGAAGACGCAGTCTGCTGAAGCACGCTTGTGGTAAAAGGAGCCGGAGCATTCCTCCTTACTTCCTTAACCTGTATATCGGTTACTTTATATTTATTATCCCTTAATTCCTGCAGTATCTTGTGCGCAGAGTCAATGTTCTCTATACACGGCTTGCTGCCGTCAAATTTTAAAGTATCATCATTTATTTTATACAACTTTGCTTTAAATGATTTCGAATTACCCGAAGGTTTGGCAAACAAACCTTCTATTGACCAGTATTCCTTCGGAACGAAACTCTTTATTTCCTCTTCACGGTCGCAGATAACCCTGAGAGCTACCGACTGAACCCTTCCCGCCGACAGTCCGAAATAAAAAGTCTTCCATAAAAACGGACTGACTTTATATCCTAGAATCCTGTCCATGACTCTCCTTGCAACCTGAGCAGAAACAAGATTTTCATCCACCTTGCGGGAATTTTTCATTGCAAGTTCAATTCCGTTCTTTGTGATTTCATTGAACAGAACCCTGTGTATTTTCTTTTTGTCAATTACAACTTCATCCGCAATGTCTGAAGCAATTGCTTCCCCTTCGCGGTCAGGATCTGTAGCTATATAAACTTTATCCGAAGAGCTTGCAATTTTTCTGAGATTATCGATTACTTTCTCCTTGCCCGGAATTACCTGAAATGTACCTTCATATCCGTTTTCAAGATCAACGTGCATCTTGCTTTTCGGAAGATCCTTTATATGACCTATTGTAGCTTCCACAATAAAATCTTTGCCGAGATATTTGTTTATCGTCTTTGCTTTTGAAGGTGACTCAACTATTACTAATGATTTTCTCATTTAAGAATTAATTTTTAAAAACAACAGATATATTTGATTTGATACAGTGATTAAAAGAAGTTCAGTGAATAGTTTCATTATTCTGAAGCACAAGTCTGTTTACTGACATTGTTTTATCTTCAAAATCAAACAAAAGTGAAGATATTATGAGTTTTATTTCTTCAATACCGGCTTTCTGATATCCCGCCATGACAATTTTGTCAATTACGAGCTCTTCATCCAGATCGGAAATAATTCCGAGTTCCTTCATCTGAATTAAATAGCCCATAGCTTCAGTGCTTAATATACTCTTCTCAGTTTCATGAAAAAACCTGTGTGATTTCGAAAAATCGGGAGACTCTGTAAATAATTTTTCGCCTGACTCGATTTTTGAAAATATCCATGCAAATGCCGAATTAATCTCCGCATCGGTATATCCGCTTTTGTTGAGACTTTTTACATCAATTTCATTCAGATGTTTGCTGTCTCTCATTTCATTAAGAATATAAACAATTATTTCTATAACTTTTTCCTGCATCTTTTATAAAAATTTTAAATAAATATTTTCTTTCTTGCGCATCCTCAATTTGCCGGCTGCTGTTCCGTCTTTATAACCGCAGAGATGAAGCACTCCGTGTATAATCACTCTTCCTGTTTCATTCAGAAATTCAGTTCCGAATCTTTCCGAATTATTTTTCACTGTATCCAGTGAAATTAAAAGCTCCCCTTCAGTATTACCGATTTCATCATAATCATAAAAAGTGATTATATCCGTTTCATAATCATGCCCGAGAAACCTGCTGTTATATTCCCTTATCACAATGTCATTGCAGAAAACTATACTGATATAACCTGCATTTACATTTTCATCCGAGAATATTTTCTCCGCTGTCCGTTTTATCTTTCCCTTAAAATTGCCATTTGAAATTTCCTTAACCGGTTTTATGCCCCTGTAAAGAAAGTTAATTTTCAACAGCCGGTATTTTAATTATATTTATACTGTACAATCAGGAAATCAGTTTAATGTTTCTGTAATTGACAGAGCTATTGCCGACAATAACTTTTCCGAATTCAGCTCCGAGAAATCCGTTTTCAGAACTTTCTTGTTCACATTTGAATACAAAGCGCAGTCTCCCTGTTTCGAAACAATCAGTCCCGATATCATTTCCTCAGTTTCGGAAATGAATATTACTTCTTCAAGCATTTCACTTACAATAATGCTGCTGCATGACTGAAGCTGCAGATGAGTATTGTTTGTATAAACCGATACAAGATAACCGGTACTTTCATCCGGGAAAAGCTCAACGCTTATATTAGAATTTATTTTACTGCTCCGGATATTGATCAGAATTGATGAGTCCGTTTTCTTAAATGTTTCGGAAAAAAGAACTTCGATTTTATCTATGTCTGCCTGTCTGATTTTGTTTTTCTGAGATGTCAAGCTGCTATTGTTATAAATTTTATTCTGAATTCATTAATTATTCCGTATTTTCAGGAAATTCGCATTAAAAATATCTATATAATATAACTTTGTCAATTGATTAGCAACTTTAGGCAGGATTTTTAAATGATATGTATACAATAAATTATTCTCCTCCTTTCCGGGAACTTGATCGTGCATGAAAACAAAGGACAAGCCTCAAAGTCTCAAAGACTCTAAGTTATAAACCTTCAAAACAGATTCTTTGAGCTTTTGTGTCTTCGGGGATTTAGCATAATTTCGATTTCACACAGTCTATCCTGTTTGGGAATAAAAAGGAATAATTTCAAAGTTTGATGAATCTCCGATGAAGCACATTCCTTTATTTAAAGTTTTATTGTTCGCTTCGGATTTGTTCAGCGAACCTGGCTAAACTTTTTTTTTATCCCGGGCGTTGAGCGGAGCCGAAACGCCGTCCGCGCCTCGGCTTTGAATGGAACTCCGTCCCCGCAAAGCAATTCCGATTATTATACAAAATAATTAATTGTACTGTATGCCGGATACTCTCTGCATCAAATCGCAAACATACCCGCCTGTGATAAATTGCCGTTAAGAAATTATGAAGCAATGGCGTAAAGCAAAAATTTACTGTCCGACGATTAAGTGTATGCATCGAAATAAGCTCCGTAAAGAGGAGTTTAAATTTTTGCAGCCATTGCGAATAATTTCAGGCAATTTATCACTCGCGGGCGATTTTTCTTTTGCGGAGCTTTTCTTTTGATCGATCAAAAGAAAAGCGACAAGAAATTACTTTCTCAGTCCCCGCAGGGTGACCTCGCATTTGTACAATTTTCACTCCTTCCCAAACCCCCGGACTGTCCTAAAACAAATATAGTTTGTCGCGGGAATGTCTATTAACAAATAAGTCAAGAATATATTTCACCCCAAACAAAAAAAATCTTTTTTTGCTTATTGATTTATGGGGTTCACTTTCCTTACCAATATAGATGCTTAAGAACTTAAGTTAATTCTGTTTTATTTAATAGTTTGTAAACTTCTGCAAACAGTGATCTTTCTTTACTTTAGTTTAGGTTAATATTTTAATTAAGCGTCTATTTGAGCCTCAATGGGCTATTGTAAATTGTTAATTTTTAACGAGAAGTGGTTAACCGACAAAGTTTGGCTCTCTTATTTGGAGCATCATTCCCGTTGAACCTATCTTCTCTTATATTCAGATCACCTTCTATTTTTAAAATATTTTGTTAACTCTTAAAAATTTCTTATTTCTTTCTCCATTGGTAAGGCTGATACTCCGTTTGATTCTTTATTACCGCATAACTTACTTTTGCTATATATCTTGTGATTTGATTTCTTGCTTCTTCAAATCCACATCCGGTCTGTAATAAATATTCATAATATTCACGTATATCATTATTGCCTGATATAGCTGCAAGTGTAGCCACTTTGTATGACCTTTTTAATAATTTGGAATGTCGTATAACCTTTCTCCCGTAATTTCTATTTCCACTATCTTTTTGATGCTTTACTAATCGGCAATATGCCCAAAACTTATATTTATTCTTAAATCTATTGGCATCAATTACTACCGAATATATTGTTACTGCTGTTTTTAATCCTATACCTGAAATATTCATTAATCGCCTTATAGTTACATTCTCCTTTGAAATGTCTTTGTACTTTGTTTCAAATTCCCTTCTAATATCCTCGATATGTTTTATTATTTCCAGTTGCTTTTCATTTACAAAGCAACTCGTTTTACTACCTCTGATTTCTTTTTCTTTTTTATGGTTTTTACCTTCAGCTCTGAATAATGCCGACCGCTGATTTTTAAATCTTACTGATGCTTTTATAAAATCTTCATATGCGCTCACTAATTTTCTTATCTCATACGATTTATCCATGCTGTGAAATACTTCTTTTAACATACCACTCCTAAGCAATTTGCAAAGATTCGATGCATCAAGCTTATCTGTCTTTGGACCATCTTTTAATAAACCATTGCGGTATGGATCACAGATAAGTATTTTATCTACGCTATCTTTTAATTCGACATACAGCCAATGACTCGTGGTCGTTTCTTCTACCGTTAATATCTTTTTACCTGGGTAACTCTTCAAACACTGTTTTAATAACCTTGTATCAGGGAGTAGCGTTTGTACTTTTATTGTAGCGCTTGAATCTCGCATTGAAGCTACTGCTACTATTTCTTGTGACCAGTCTAAAGCAATGTAGTGCTTATAAATCGCATTATTTGTATTTTCCATTACGGGTTCCTTTCTTTTTTGAAGTTCATTTTTATACCAAATTAATTGGTATTAACTCTTAAAGAAAGTGAACCCTTTGTTAATTTACCGACATTATTCTCTATTCTTTGGATTCCTGTAATAAATCAAAAAATTAAACCTTACTTCCATGCAACAAAATCCAGGAAAGCATCCATTGCAAACAGATTAAAAATAAATTTCGACGCATTATAAACCGGGCTTTTTCCTGGAAGCTTGTAGGAGATATTTAATCTCCTGAATTTCGTAAACCCGCTTCTTCGTAAAGTATCCCTCAATGTTTTCTCCGTAAAAAAAGACCTGTGATAAAGCGGATGATTTCCTCCCTGCCATTTGCTGCCGGAAAGTCTGAATTTAACCGAATTGAAATTCGGCACTTCTATAATGCATATTCCGTCATTCTCCAGAAGCCGGTGAATTTTCTTAAGTTCATTTACAGGATTGATAAAATGTTCGCAGACATGCCAGAGACTTATTATATCAAATTTGCAGTTTTCCGAAATCAGATCATCCGCAGTCTTATTGCTAGCATTTAACCCGAATTCCCTTTCTGAAAACTCAACCGCTTTCACGGAAACATCAATTCCGCTTACATCGTATCCGTTATCCGATGCAGTTTTAAGAAACAACCCTGCGCCGCTGCCTGTATCAAGCAGTTTTCCGGATTGTTTGAATTTTTTCAGATATTTTATTCTCTGATTATTTATTTCATATACATCCCTTAAATTTCCGAATTCTGAATCTGCACAGTAATCTTTTCCGCTGTATTCTATATCATAATAATCTTCGTAAATATTTTTTTCATCAGGTATGTTCTGAAGATAAACCAGCGAGCATTTACTGCAGCGGACAATAATGAATTCTCCTTCGGTTAATACAATTCTGAATTCATTACTCCCGCAGTTAGGGCAGGATCTTGTTTTTATTTTATGATTATTCAATTAATTTCTTGCAGCAGGCTGAAGTTTACTTTAATAATAATGAATGATTTATTCTTTTTCCCAATCTCCTTAGTATGTGTGAAAATAAAAGATAAACCTCAAAGTCTCTAAGACTCTAAGTTGTAATCCTTCAAGAATAGAATCTTCCCCGGCAACCGAAGCTTCGCCTTGGGAAAGTGTCCTGCCCTGCGTCACAGATATAATTATCTGCTGTTATTTTGAAAACACGCTTTCAAATCTTGCAATACCGCCGTCGCTGTATCCCGCTATGCACCTTGTAAGATAACCGCTGTCAAGCATTGCGTTGTATTCAGTCTGGAACTGACTCTCATTCAGATGATATTTCTCCCACCATGAATTGTAACCGGGAATGTTCTTATACCAGATGCAGCTTATCACCGGCTTGCCGCCTTTTACATAAGCGTCGAGATATGCGATTTTGAATTTTTCCTTGTCGCTGTATTGTTTGAATGCATCCGTGAATTCCTTCAGAGACATTACCGGTCTCAGATAAAATCCTCCCGTGTTTTTCTTTTCCCATAATGCTGTCACGTATGTTTCCCCTCCGGAATAAACACACGATACATTCGCGGGAACGAATCCGCCTTTCTGATTATTTTCAAAATTGCTTTCATGCCATGCAAGTGTCTTGCCGTGATAGGCAAACCAGCTTACGCTGCTGTCATATATCCATACGGCAGCATATCTGATTTTACCTTTAAGCAGATAAGAATTTATATTTATGAGTCTGTATCCGGCATCATCCCATATTTTAAATTCCTTCTTGTATGCTGCATCATCCATATTATGGCGGGCAACCCACTGTATATTTTTCGAAGGTCTGAATATTACATTGAAATATGTCTTGCCGCCTTTATCATAGCCGTCAACCCATACAGGATAATATCCGCAGGGCCATACCTTTTCAAATTCCTGCTGATATATATTTTCCGGAACGCCGAATCTGCATACTTCTCCCCAGTTAGTCGGATATTCGCAGTATGGATGAACGCCGGAAGGATGAACAAAACAGGCTTTGCCTTTCAAACCCGGTATTCCTTTTTTGTCAAGCTTTGACCAGTTTATGTTTGATTTCGGTTTCGGATAATTCGCCTGACCGATTACATAACCGTTGTTAAAAAGCAGAGGTCTGAATATTCCTCCTTCGGGTTCGTTTGCATTTTTAAACGTCTTAATGTGAATATGAAGATGCGGTCCGGTTGAATTACCGGAATTTCCCGCAAGCCCGAGAAAATCTCCCTTCTTGACAATCTTTCCGTTCGTCGTGAATTTAGAATTGAGCGAGCCTTTCTGCAAATGAGCGTAAAGCGCGACCACGTCTCCGTGCCTTATGTAAAAATGATTTCCCGAACCGCCGTAATCAAACGAGCCCCAGTAATCATTTTTCTGTTTCTCCAGATTTTCATCAGAGCCGTCGAGCACGGTGTTATTCGGAATATTATTTTCAAAATGCAGGACAACTCCGTCTGCCATTGCATACACGGGCTTTCCCCAGATTCTGTAGTGAGCATTCTTTGTCCAGTCTTTGTCCGGATATAAATCGCTCCAGGCATTGTTTTCATACTTCTGAACTCCCACGTCATAAGCGAATACCTGCTCGCCGCCGCCGTGCATTGAATATCCCGTTACATATTCATCCTTTCCGAAATCTGATGCTTTGAAAGGCAGAGACAGCGCAAGATTATAAGGTATAAGATTTTTAGTTACAGACAGAGGATCAGAATATCCTTTGAAATGAAATTTAACCGTTACCTTATCAGGAAACGGAGCTTCAAGAAAAGCTATATCACCAGGTTCGTGATAATCACGGCTGTTCTGCCATGCTCCTACATACCACGGATCAATAACCATCTGATCGGAAGGCAGATAAACTTCTGTCTTAACCGTTTGTCCGTTTAATTTATATTCAAGTTCCATTTCATCCAGATCAATTGATTTTGTTCCCTTGTTGTATATGAAAGCAAGCACTGACAGCTGCGCCAGCGGCTTATCCTGGCTTGTAAATCCCGGCGTCGGATGATAAACAAGATATTCTCCTGCTTTCGGCTCTAGGGTTATTTCGACTTTCGAAGGAGAATCTTTAAGTTTTTTAAGAATCTCTCCGCTGATTTTACCCGTGCCGATTTTAACAGGCTCCCTCTTTTTGAATTCATGATGACGAATTCTGGTAATTATTCCTGGAGAAACATTCTTAACTTTTACCGTCTTTGTTAATACAGTTACTCCGGAAGATTTTCCTGCAGTTTTAATCTTTACTGCCGCACCTTTATTTACCGCTGGTTTTTTTACTGAAGTTGATTTATTCCTTAATGATAAAGGCTTTGCCGGAGTTTTTCTTTTAACTGGCATAATGAGATGTTTTAGTTTGTGAAAAGACTTTATTCTTTGACTTAATATTAACTTAGTAAAAATTTGATATACTTAAAATATGATATTTTATGAAAACTTCCGCATCCATCCGAAATGTTGTTCGAAACTTTCTAT
>JAEUSI010000129.1 GCA_016788375.1 Ignavibacteria bacterium
CAGATCCGGCATTTAATGCAGTACCGGAAGTCACTGTACAGCTGCATCATTAAGCTTCTAGTTTTTATATCTGACATGTCTGCATTCATTTGTAAAAATTTTATTTAACTGAACAAAATTATTAATGTCATTAAGATTTGTCAAAGGAATTGTTTTAAGGTTTGTGACACAGAATTCAAAAAATTCTCCGCAAACCCCTGCAAACACTGAACAAAACTTGTATAATGGTTTGCCGGAAAAGAGATGAATTTTTACACTGAAGACGGCGGGATTTAACCCCTCCCAAACCCTCCCCATTTTCAAAGATGCCTCATAACAATCTTATTCCCAAATACGTGTTTATCAAACTCACACAACGTAGAGACGCCCAATTTGTCTGTATTTCAAGATTTAAAATTTCTTCTATTTGGGCGTCTCTGCAATATGCGTGTTAATCAAATTCACACACCCATAGTGACACCCGATTCTTCGTCTCAGTATGCTGCGGGACAGGCTTCCCCGCTGTAATGACAAATTTGCGATTTATAAATAATTATATTATTTTTCTCAAAGCTGCTTTTGGTAAAAACCAATTCTTAAGAAAATTAATTTTAAAAACTAAACCGCTCATGAAGCGAAAGGAGAATTTAAAATGATATTAGTAAGAGATATTTTCCGTCTGAAATTCGGGAAAGCAAAGGAAGCAAAAGACCTGTTTAAAGATGCAAAAAAAATTGCAGCAGGTATTGGATTTAACTTCGGCAAGACGATGACTGACATTACAGGTCCTTCATACACGCTTGTCATGGAAACTGAGTTTGAAAGTCTGTCTGATTTTGAAAATAAAATCAGAACTGTTTTTTCAAACAGTGAATGGCAGAAATGGTATCAGAAATTTTCTCCGCTGGTTGAATCTGCAAGCCGGGAAATGTACACTGTAATTGAATGAATAAGAAACGGATTAAAATCTGAGACGCAGTCAGTCTGATTTAAACTCAGGTTTTTATTACTTAATGATTTATATACAGAACTTCTGAATCTGACTTTACGCTGTTCCGGATTTAAGTTACAGCGCTGATTACGGAACCGGAAATTTCACATCTTTTCCAGTTTGTTCAGGATCCAGTTTCCTGCAATCGGATTTTTTGAATTCAGAACGGCTTTTTTTAGTTTGTGAAGACTGTACTCATCAGGATTATGCTTCAGCTTAATCATTGAATGTACATTTTTTATAAACTCCGTGTATTTTCTCCGGAGATTATCCCTGATAAGTTCAGAGTTGCTCAGAAAATGCTTGTATGAATCAATATGATATAGCGCTGTTTCGTATAATTCCAGTTCATACAGGCATTTTAAAAGGAGTGACTTAATGTCATTTTTGAAGTATAAATTTTCATTTGCCGAGAGCAGCAGGCTGCTGAACTGCACCCTGCTGCACAGTTCCAAAGATGATTTATAATTTCCTTCCAGAAAATTCAAATGTGCATCAGAATATATCTTTATGCTTTCCCTGCTTTCCCTGTCAACTGATCCTGAATATTCGCCGATGAATTTTCTCAGACCAGCCGTGTTATTTTCCCTGAAAATTGTAATTAAGATATTCCTGTAAAGATTGAGATTTATAGTATCTTTTCTGTGAGATATTACTTTATTCTTCAGCATTTCAATCATTATTTCCGGCATTGCTTTCCTGAAATTATCATTCCCCTCTTCAGATTTCTTTAAACAGAATGTTTGCATTACGGCATATACGTTTTTCCTGTCAGTCTGACTGAAATCAGCAAATCGTTTCCTGAATATGCTCCTTGCTTTTGCAAAGTGCTCTTCGCCGGATTTATCAAAAAATGATTCCCATAAATAATAATATACCAGCAGCAGCGGCGAATCCGTAAAACTCTTTATGTTGTTTCTTACATATCCGAATATATAATTGAGAAAACCGAAGTCATGTCTAATCCTGATTCTCTGCTCTTCTACTGCCAGCTGAAAATAACTTTCCATAACAGTAATCAGAAGCAGTTTAATGTTATCAGATATTATTTCCGGAATATGCCTGTCTGCCAGAGTTCTGTCTGATTCAGACAAACTCCTGACATTATTTATAAAAATCCTTGAAGTAAAGAAAATCTGATCTCTTGATTTATTATGATTAATTTTCTTCTCAAGCGAATTGATTTTCTTATATAGGACATCCGTTAGATTTCTTCCGGCAAGTTCATTTATAAGCAGTTTCTCATCGGGATAATCGTCCGCCTTATGTATATTCACGAGAAATTTTTCCGCCAGAATGTTTAAATCCGAATAAAGATTTCTTATATAGGATTCATTGTATTCCTTTCCGGTGTGAAATTTACCGAACAGATACTCTCCGGATATTTTATCTTCGGGATAATCAGGATGATATTTTTTAATCAGGGAAAAAAGCCTGATTACAACTTTATTTTTATTGTAAAAAGGAGAGTTTAAAAAGTCTTCAAACTGTCTTATTTCCTTCCGTGTAAAAGTCTCCAATAATGATATTACGCCCTTTTTTCTCATTTCACTAAACTTAAAAAATTAATTCCTGTCATAAAAGTCAGGGTGCAAACCGGAAAATTTTTCTTTGCGTGCAAAGCCCTCCGCTTTTAATTTTGCTGCATGTCTGATTGATTCTGTGAAATTCAGAATTAATATTAAGGAAGCTTACTTCCGGATTAATTCTGCTGACAGACATATCAGATAAATTATTAACTAATTCCGGATTATTTCTTATTAATGAATATCCGGAGAATTTTTTTAAATTAAACCAAATCAATAAATGAATTTACAAATGGAACAAATCAGCGCACAGCAAAGGGAATCCTGGAATAAATTTTCTTCCGGCTGGAAGAAATGGGATGAACTGTTTATGGATTTCCTAAAACCCATGGGTGATGAAATTATCAGCCTTCTTAATCCGAAAGACGGTGATAATGTCCTTGATGTTGCTTCCGGAACGGGTGAACCCGGTCTTACAATTGCTTCGAAAATGAAATTCGGAAAAGTTATTGTAACGGATCTCTCGGAAGACATGCTGGGAATTGCAAAAGAGAATGCTCTTAAAAGAGGAATCAGCAATATTGAACTTTATCCCTGTGATGTCACTGAACTGCCTTTTGCGGATAATTCCTTTGATGCCGTAAGCTGCAGATTCGGATTTATGTTTTTTCCCGATATGCAGACTGCTGCAAATGAAATGACCCGCGTGCTTAAACCGGGCGGAAAGATAGCCGCATCAGTCTGGAATATTCCCGAAAAGAATTTCTGGATCACGGCAATTCTTGACACTATCGGTAAAAACATTGAACTGCCAAAACCGCCTGCCGGCTCGCCGGGAATGTTCCGCTGCGCTAAAGATGACATCATTTCCGTAATCTTCGGAAATGCAGGTTTAAAAAACATATCGGTAAAAGAAGTCAGCGGGAAGATGAAATGCAAAACACGGGATGTTTACTGGCAGGTTATGACTGAAGTTGCAGCTCCTGTCGTAGCTGCGCTGAGCAATACCGATTCAGAAACTTATAAAAAGATAAAGAAAGAAGTTCTGCATAAAGTAAGCGAAAAATATCCGGAAGGAAGCGTTTTGATTGACTCAAGCGCGCTGGTTATTTACGGAGAGAAATAATTCAGTTAAAGTCAGAGACGCCAGGACCTGGCGTCTCTTATATATTTATGCTTTAATGTTACTTCAAAAGAAACATTTTTTTTACTTCAGTATAATTTCCGGAAGTCATTTTATAGTAATAAATCCCGCTTGAATAATTGTCACCGTTGAAAAGAATTTCATAAGTGCCGGGACTCTGTATTTCGTTTACGAGAACATCTGTTTCTCTTCCTGTAATATCGTATACTTTAATAGTGACTAAAGAGTTTTTACCGACCTGATAAATTATTTTTGTTTCAGGATTAAAGGGATTCGGATAGTTTTGTTCAAGCAAATAATCAGAAGGAGTTCCGGATGAAATCTGTCTGACGCTGATGATATCACTTAAGAGCCTTTTGTAAACAATCTGCGAACCGGCAAACATAAGATTGTTATGCGCAATAATCGCCTTGCATTCAGTTATAGCGGTATTGAGGCCCTGATTTCTTGAGATCCATATTGAGTCGCTTGCTGCTATGGAATAAATTCCGGAATATCTGCATGAAACATACATTCTTGACTGGTATGAATAGAATGATTCGAAAACGAATCCGGGATCCTGCATCGGAAGACCGTTGTTGATAATATTCCATGAAGTTCCGTTTCTTGTACCGCGGTGAAAAACTCCCGGGCTGTAAGTATAAATATTTGAATCCGATACTGCGATCTTTTCTGCACCGAAATCCCTTATACGTGTCCAGTTTACACCGAAATCCTGAGTTCTGTATATTCCCGAAGATCCGGCGCAGGCGAGTATATTTTCCCCGTCGAGTATCATGCAGGTTACATAACGGTTAACCGTTGATATATCCGTCCATGTCTGCCCGTTATCCGTGCTTTTCCTAATGCCTCCCATTGCACCGCTGTAAGCCATTGAAATAAATATATCATTGCTGTAAACAAACAGAGATGTAATAGTCCATCCGGTCGATGATGACTGAGACCAGTTATTTCCGTTGTTTGTGCTGATATAGACATAGCTTCCGCTTGCTCCGTAAATTTTTGAACCGGATGCAGCAAAGTAAGAAATCCCTCCGGTAAGTCCGTTATTTGTATTTATCCAGTTATTTCCGTTATCGGTGGTTTTGTAAACATTACTTCCTGCCGACGCATAAAGGTATGAACCTGATGTTCCGAATGACTTGAATGTTCCGTCCCCGAAATTCCAGTTCGTGGGACTCCATTGAGCGCTTAAGTATTCTGAATGAATTATCATGATAATTCCGAAAAACAGAATTCTCAATGAGTAAATTATTTTTTTCATAATATCTGATTTTATGAAGTTTATAAATAATCATCAGCTTATACATTTTTTGATTAATGCAAGATGAAAGATTTATATGATGTGAATAATTCATCAAAAGGATTCAGGTTGTATTAAATCAAAGAACGGTGAAAGTGATGATGTATTACGGGGTATGCTGACTATATTGTTCAGCTTATTCCGTTATTCCTTTATCAAAATTATAAAAACAGGAAAATATTTTCAATGATGAATTGTATACAATCTCTTTGCGCCGGGGGATAGAAATGAGGAATTATGAATTGCCTGCCCCCGCCCTTCCGGGCAAGGCAGGCAGATTAAAATTTTAAAACCAGACATCTTGCATTTAAATCTAAAATCTAAAATCAAAAATCTAAAATCAAAATCACGGCACAACTGCTGTTACTCCCAGAGCCGCATTATTTTCGACAATACTCAGATCTCCGGCGTCAACATAGTCATCTCCGTTCAGATCCGTAACGACATAACCTGAAACAGAACCTGCCGCATCATTTTCCACTCCGCTGAGATCCGATGCATCTACCGTTCCGTCCTGATTTATATCACCGCTGTAAACTGCAAATGTAAGCGGACTGTCATCGACCTGCGCCTGGTTGCTTCCGTAAGCATTCGCAGCATTCTGATAAAGTATCAGCGTATTGAAACCGGGGCTGACAAAATTAAACGGCTGCTTGTACCAGGTTTCAATTGAATTTCTATGATTCATTGAAATGTAATACAATCCCGGACTTGCATTATGAAATGAAAAAAGAGTTGCATTGTATCCGTAAGCTGAATCTACTTTTGCATAAGGCGGAAATCTTTGTCTCAGATACAGAGTGGAAAAATCATACTTTGGAATATTTGTAACCGGGTCATACAATCCCTGAATATAGGCGCGAAATGCCACATTGATTGCGTTACAGCCGCAGGATGAATAAACCGACGAATACGCGGGCCAGAAAGTAAGACAGCTGTCATTATTCATAAATCTGAGTGAAGGTTTAGGGGCAGAGTAAGATTTATTATTTGAATTATTGTGATTAATCGTAGTCGAAGTAAGATTCAGGTTATCAAATACATAAGATGTTATTACATCTGTCATAGGCGTTTCAGCTTTATTAGTAATATAAAACTTTCCGTCAACGTTTTCTCTCCCCATAATATCAGGATATTTAAACTGAAAAAGACTGCCTCCGCCGCCGAGTATTAAGGAATTGCTCCAGTTAGTTGCATCGTTTGTTTTGAAAACGCATACACCGGTGTTCTCTTCAATATATACAATCATCATTTTTTTCTGATTTTGTCCTCCGCTTGATGCAATTCTTGCAGATTCTTTATTATTAAAATTCTGAAACAGAATTGTAGAAAGCACCGGGTTAGTCATTGTATTCCATGAAGCTTTATATGTTAATATGAGATTAAGAAAACCGGGAATTCCGCTTACAACAAATATAATACTGTCTCCGGATGGAGTAAATCCGGAATTATAAAATGCAATATCCGTCTGAGCTGTAGTACTGAATCCCGGGAACGGTGCATATATGCTGTTAGGCATATATGTAATTGCCGGATTGACAGAATATGGACTATATATCCTGCAATATTTTGTCATATAATAATTATTTACCCCGTCTGTTGAATCCTGCGTTACAGCAATTGTTAAAAAAGAAGAATGAAAATAAGCATTATCAGAATCTATCCTTGCTCTTGAGTATTTATTTCCTGTGTATGCAAAACCGGGAAACGAAAAAGGAGTTCCGCCGCCGACAGTGTTGTTAATAATGTCATAAGAAACGATACCTGTCCTGTATGAACCGGTAAATCCATCTGTTATATATCCAAGCACCAGATGAATGTATTTTGAATTGGTATTGCCTTCTATAATTTCCATATCCATATCATCGTAATTTACTTTAATCCCTACATTCAGAGGAAGTCTTGAATATAAATTATATGTTAATCCGTTGTCAATTGATTTAAACATAAGCAATGTATCGGGAGAAGCGCCGACACCAGCGTCTCCGCCTCCGATAGCTACAGCAACCCATATATTACCAGTAGGAGGGATAGCTCCTAATTGCCTCTGTTCTGTCTGTGTTGCAATGCTTTTAATATATGCACTGGGCGAAGAGAATAATTCTGACTTTGTGATTGCATCAGTTTGATTCTGCAGATGATTTCTTTTTGCTTCCCCGGAAAATAACTCAGATGATGAATTGTCTGATTCTATAGTTATTGAATGATGATTAATTGATTCAAGTTTTTTCTGAAGCTGAAGGATCTTTCCTCCGTTCAGATTATTTTGATCAGCTTTCAGGCGTTTCATTTCATCAATGATATTCAGCTCTTCCTTAGTCTGAACATTTTCCGGAGTATTGTGCTGATTAATTTTTTCATTTTCAATTGTCACCGCAGGTACATCCTTTCCGGAAAAAAACAATTCCTGTGAATATAAATTCTCTGAACAGGAGAATATTAAAACTGTTAATATTATGAATACATTTTTAGTCATTATTATATTATAAAGTTAAAAGTTAATAGTTGAAGTTAAATACTTAAAAGTCCTGAAATCTAAAATCACAAATCTAAAATCAAAAATCTAAAATCACAAATCTAAAATCACAAATCTAAAATCACAAATCTGAAATCATAAATCCTTTTACGGAGTTATCACACTGACTCCCAGCGCAACATTGTTTTCCACTAAACTCAGATCAGAAGCATCTACGAATTCATCTCCGTTAAGATCTGCCGGAACATATCCCGATACGGAATTAGACAGATCATTTTCAACCCCGCTCAGATCCGACGCATCTATAGTTCCATCCTGATTTATATCGCCGCTGTAAAATGCAAATACATTGTACGGATCGTTATCCACCTGTATTTCATTATTGCCGAAAGCGTAAATCGCATCTACGGAAAAAGCAATAGATGCATAATCACTTGCGAAAGCAACCGGATCTGCGCTCCATGTTTCAAGAGCATTGCGGTGTTTTACTTCGACGTAATAAGGAATATTATTCTGAGCATTCGGGAATGTAAATTCCTG
>JAEUSI010000012.1 GCA_016788375.1 Ignavibacteria bacterium
ATATCCGGAATAAAATCTTCAAGTCCCTGCGGAAAAACAAGAGGAATGCCGGGAAATTGTTTTTCCAGAATTGAAAGCGTACCTAAATTGAGATGATCGAAATGTGAATGGGAAATCAAAATGAGATCGCATTTTTTCAGAACGTCTATGTTCAGTCCGGGTTCAACAACTCTCTTCTGAAGCTCTGCACAGTAATCCGTCAGCCACGGATCAGTCAGTATTACTTTATCATCCATCTGTAAAAGCACTGTTGCATGACCTATCCAGAGCGCAGACAGTTTTACGTCTTTTCTGACAGGATCTTTGATTTTGTTTTTTACTCTGCCCGTTTCAGTAAAAATCCTTGAAATGTTATCGCTTGTGTCAAAAAATACCTGACATCCGCTGATTGCCGAGAAAAATAAAATTATACAGAATAAGAACGGTTTTATTTTCATCAGTAATATTTTAAACAAATGCCGAAATCATATTTACTGCTGCCGGTGAAATTATAATTAAACTGAAATCCGAGTATTCCGAAAAATGTATACGACGAAATCTCTGCAGCGTATGTATTTTCGCTTCCGCCGGAATTATTTTTCCTGAGCCTGTATTTTGCGCCGAGAGAAAACGAAAGGTACTCGCCTGATTCGACTGCAGGAATGAATATTCTTGCTCCCGCAGAGAGGCTGAATCTTGTCAGGTCGGAATTTTTAAAAGAAGATGTTGCCCATACGGGCTGAACAAATATCTCTGCCGATCCGCCGTATCTTCTTACAGGATTGACAATAAAAAACTGAACCGGTGAAATTAATTTGTTTGCGTTAAATGAAAAGTTTACCGGTGTCACATTCCACTGCAGCGCATACTGAAGACGAGTGTCAGATTCGTTTCTGTCCTGAATAAAAAAAGACGAAGGAACTGTCTGAAGAAGTGTCCACGTTGATATTTCGGTAAAATAATTTTTATGCCTGCTCTGAGCATGCGTTTCTGTTCCGTATAAAACCATAAATACAAAAAACAAAATCGCCGCAACTCCGGATAAATTTATGCCGGCAGGATCAGAAACTGAAGATTTTTGAATGCTAAAAATTTGCCTGATATTTATGTATAAAGATTTGAATTCCTGTTTAACTATTTTTAATTCTTCTGAGATTCAGTTCGGGAAAATTAACGGCAAGCCGTTTAATATGTTCGCACCAGACTTTTACTGCTTCATCGGTTTTTTGCTGAAGGCTTAATTCCAGAAATTGCTTATGCGCAGTCAGATCATAATGCTTCTTCTGTTTGAGTTCGAACAGATCGTTTAAAATTCTGATATTATGCTTGTAAATTTCATTCATAACACAAAGCATGAATTTGTTTTCAGAGGGACCGTATATTGCCAGTGCAAAATCCCAGAGCAAATATCCAATTTTATTGAAATCCTTGCATTTTTCAATTCTGGAAATGACGGTATTAATTTTTTTGAAATCACCTTTTTTGTAACGCGGAACAGCATCTCTTAAAAGTTCGGGCGCAATAAATATGTATACTTTATAAATTTCAGTCATGTAGTCAGCAGAAATCCTCCTGACAAAACTTCCCCTGTTTGGAATCATTTCCAGATAACCTTCACTGTGAAGAATTCTGAATGCTTCCCTGACCGGCACCCTGCTGATTTTAAAAGACTTTGCTACCTTTGTTTCAGTTATATGATCTCCGCCTTTCAGCCTTCCGTACATTATCTCCCTGCGGATGAATGAAGTTATTTTATTTACTGTGGTGTCTTTCATTTTATATAAAGTTTCGGGTTATTATTGT
This sequence comes from Ignavibacteria bacterium, assembly GCA_016788375.1. GTDB lineage: Bacteria > Bacteroidota > Ignavibacteria > Tepidaquicellales > Tepidaquicellaceae > JAEUSI01. The sequence goes on from JAEUSI010000012.1 coordinate 1,783, forward strand.
TTGAGTATATTTTATCAGATTAACCTTTTTCCGGTGTGTAAAATTTGTGAAGGTTTTATCAGCAGTTACTCTGTTAAATATATGCTTATTATAATTTTTATTCAATTTACATCTGATTTTAATAATTAAATATTATTTTTTATAAAATTCTGTTTTAATTATTCATTGGAAATACTAAATTATTTTTAAACAAATCAGACAAATATTATGAAAAGAATAATTACAATGCTATTTATACTTATCAGTGCTTCCGGCTTTTCTCAAAGCATCAGCAATATGAGTCTTCTGGGAAACAAACATGATTTTTTTTCCGGAGGAACTCCTACCGGATGGTATTATGCATCCTGCTGGGGATATGTTGCCGGCGGAAGAGAGTATGCAATTATCGGTCATTATGCGGGAACTACGGTTTATGACGTAACTAATCCGTCTGACATTACAAGCAAAGGCACTGTACCGGGTCCTTCATCATTTTATAATTACCGTGAAATGAAAACTTATTCGCATTATCTGTATGTCGTATCCGAAGGCGGACAGGGTGTTCAGATTATTGATCTTCAGTATCTTCCGGACTCGGTTCATTTTATAAAAAGTTATGTTTTCAGCGGATATACAAGATCACATTCGATTTCACAGGAAGGAAGATATCTTTACTGCAACGGCGGAAATTACAATAACGGAGGCGTCTTTATTCTTGATCTTCTTGATCCTGAAAATCCCGTAAAGCGGGGTCAGTGGGGAACAAGATATATTCACGACTGCTTTATTAAAAATGATACGATATTCGGCGCAGCAATTAATCAGGGTTATCTTGTAATGCTTGATGCGCAGAACAAGGATTCAATTAAATTCATAAGGGAATTCACTTACCCGGGTGCGGTTACTCATAATGCATGGACTACGGAAGACAGAAGATATCTTGTTACTACAGATGAAGGCGGATCAAATCATGCGAAACTCTGGGATATAAGCAACGTTACTTCGCAGGTTCAGGTTGCAGACCTGATGCCTTATGACGGAGCTTCAATGGTTCATAATGCCTACATAAAGGGAGATTATCTTTACCTTGCTCATTACAGAGCAGGTGTTATCGTTTACAATATTCAGAATCCTTCAAGTCCCGTCGAAGCAGGTCATTATGACACTTATCCGGGAGTAAACAGCACAGCTTATCAGGGCTGCTGGAATGTTTATCCGTATCTGCCTTCAGGAAATATTATCGCAAGCGATATTGCTACTGGTCTTTATGTTCTCAGACTCGGAACTGTATCTTCGGTAAACGGACAAACGGAATCTCCGGGAAATTATTTTCTTTCGCAGAACTTTCCGAATCCGTTTAATCCGCTTACAACTATTACATATTATTTGCCTGAACAGACTAATGTTAAAATTACAGTATCGGATAATACCGGAAAAGAAGTGAAAACGCTTGTTAACGAAATTCAGAATAAAGGAAGTTATTCGGCTGAATTTAAAAGCGACGGTCTGCCGTCAGGAACCTATTTTTACACAATTTCAACCGGTAAATTTGTAGAGACAAAGAAAATGATATTGATGAAATAAAAATTTATCAAAATATATCAGGAAGAGGTCAGGTCTGCCGATGCATTTGATTTCCCGCCGTCATTGATATTGCCTGCATCGCGAGGCAGGTATGCAAGATCCGATCCGTTAAATGAAAACATCATAATTTCCCGCTTTCTTAAAATCATTTACTAAAGTTACGGCTTCCTTGCCGAACAGATTGTAATTTTTAACAGTAAGAAAATTTTCTTATAGAATTACTTACTCAATCTTTGTCTGAAGATTAAACGGATTTGACAATTTTTCTATAAGTAAATAAAATCAATTCAAATTCAGCAACTGCCTTTTATCAAAAAAGAGTAATTGTTATATTATAACAGTTAAAATATTATAAAAACATTGTTTTTAGAGTATTTTAATGATTTATTAATTACTCATTCGGGAAAACACATCATTACATCAATTATTTATTAAAATGAATATGAATTTTAAAGCTCTGAAATTTCCTAATACGAAAAATTCAGATTTATTGGGAACTCTGAGAATCCGGGTAAAGGAATATTTCGACACAAAAAAAATTGCAAGATACGGCGACTCATCTATGGTCTGGAAAACTGTTTTTATGATTTCACTTTATTTTATACCGTATATTTTGATGCTTACGGGAATAGTTGCAAACGTCTGGGGAATTTTAGGTCTGTGGCTTTTGATGGGATTCGGTATGGCTGGAATCGGGCTCTCAATTATGCATGATGCAAATCACGGCTCATATTCAAAAAATGAAAATGTAAATAAATATCTCGGTTATCTTATAAATTTAATCGGAGGAAGTTCGGTCAACTGGAAAATTCAGCACAATGTACTGCATCACTCCTTTACCAATATTGACGGATTCGACGAAGATATCAGCATCGGAAAGATTCTCCGTTTTTCGCCTCATCAGAAACGATATAAGGTTCACAGAATTCAGCATTATTATGCATGGTTCTTTTATTGTTTTATGACGCTGAACTGGATTGTCAGCAAGGATTTTATGCAGCTTTTCAGATACAGGCAGATGGGGCTTTTAAAAGGGCAGAGCAGGAGTTTTTCAGCGCTTCTGACAGAACTTATTCTCTCAAAACTTTTTTATGTTTTTTGTTTTATCGTCTTACCCGTTGTTTTACTACCTGTTCCATGGTGGCAGACCCTGATTTTTTTCTTTGTAATGCATGCGGTGGCAAGCCTGATTGTCGGTATTATTTTTCAGTGCGCTCATGTCATGCCGACTTCCGAATTTCCTCTGCCTGATGACAAGGGATATCTTGAAAATAATTTCACGATTCATCAGATTCTTACAACGGCAAATTTTTCTCCGGGGAATAAATTGTTTTCATGGTTTATCGGAGGACTTAATTATCAAATCGAACATCATCTTTTTCCGAACATTTGTCATATTCATTACAGGGCTATTTCTGCTATCGTAAAAAAAACCACTGCAGAATTCGGTATTCCGTACAATGTTCATTCTAATTTTTTTAAAGCCGTAAAAAATCATCTTATTATGCTCCGAGACCTCGGAAGATATGATGATCTTTCAAAATGCTGAACAGATAATATCTACAGCTGCCGGCTTAATTTTATATTTCATTTCAGGAATTTTCTTAAGGGAAATTTTCTGAGATATTTTCATTTCACCTGTTTTTTAAAATTAAATCTTACAGTCATGATACACAGAGACTTTTTTTTCAGCAACTCAAAAAAACTTCTTTTCAGCGGGAAGTTCAAACAATCTCAGGTAGACGGTTTAAATGCCGTGCTTGATGAATGGGAAAAAAATTATCCTGATAAAGACGACAGGTGGCTTGCTTATATGCTTGCTACTGCACATCATGAGACGGACAGAAGAATGCAGCCTATTGAGGAATACGGCAAGGGTAAAGGAAGACCTTACGGAAGCAATATTAAAATGAACAGAACAAGATACTATGACACTGCCAATCTTTTTTACGGAAGGGGGTTTGTTCAGCTTACATGGTATGAGAACTATGAAAAAGCCGGCGGAAAACTCGGAGTAAATCTTATTAAAAATCCGGAAAAAGCTCTCGACCTGAAAATTGCCACAAAAATTATGTTTCTCGGAATGATGGAAGGTTGGTTTACAGGCAAAAGGCTTTCAAACTATTTTAATGCAACTACGGAAGATGTTTATAATGCGAGAAGAATTATTAACGGAACCGACAAAGCAAGCCTGATTGCTGATTATGCCTATGATTATTACAGCTGCATAAGCTACACTACTTAATAAATGGATAAGCCGAAAACCTACTGTGCATATATAAATTCACTCGGTGAAAATGAATACAGTGTTCACAGGGAATACCACGACACTCAGTACGGATTCCCGATGAAGAGTGACGACGAATTATTCGGAAGGCTCATTCTTGAAATAAATCAGGCAGGACTCAGCTGGACAACTATTTTAAATAAGCAGGACTCATTCAGAAAAGCATATCATAGTTTCTCCGTAAAAAAAATTGCTTCCTACAGGGAATCAGATTTTATCAGGTTAATGAATGATGCGGGAATTATCAGAAACCGTTTAAAGATTAATGCTGCAATTGAAAATGCAAAAACAATTCTGAAAATCCAGAAAGAATACGGCTCTTTTAAAAACTGGCTTGACAGTCACCATCCTTTGAAAAGGGAAGAATGGACAGTGCTTTTCAGGAAAAATTTCAGATTTACGGGAGGTGAAATTGTAAACGAATTTTTAATGAGCACCGGGTATCTCAGCGGATCTCACGAAAAAACCTGCCCGGTATACAAAAAAATTTTACTTCTTAAGCCGGCATGGTCCCGTAAATAAATCAGGACTGCCGGCGTTTACTGATGAGGCGGATTAATTATTTCAAGATCAAGCAGCCTCTGCTCTTCCCTGCTTATTGATCCGTAACCCCAGATGCCTCCGGAAGCCTGCGCAACCTGTTTTGCAAGAGAGAGATAACTTTTATAAAGTTCTTTTGCAAATTCTTTATTCAGCTTAGGAAGAATATTGTTTAATTTTTTCAGTTCATTGCTGATAAAATAAATCTTTCCTTCGGTTTCAACGGGAAGTTTTTCCATAATATGAAAAAAAGCTTCTCTGGAATGCTTGTCAACTTTTTCATAATATTTCTGTAAAATTGATTCCTTGTCTTCGGCTCTGAAATGTGTCGTTTTTGCGCCCCAGTTTACTTCTTTCTGCTCAATATTTCCGTCTGCTGATGAAATTAATATCGTGAGTAAAACCGGCGCATTGATCAGTAAATCAATTTCTTTATCGTTAAGGTTTTTAAATTCAGGTATCATATTGGTTTTGTTTGATTAAGTTTTTTATAAAAAACATATTTTTAATTAAAGTATAAAGGAAAATTTATTTCACAGATTTAACGGTTTAACAAAAAACGGGTTTTTATTGTATTTTAAAATGTGTTTAAATATAAAAACATAATTACAATATTATTTTAAAAACTAATTCTAATTGTTTGAAAAAAGATAAAACTGATAAAAAGGACAGTTACGGGATTTATTTGTTTTATGGAATTCTGACTGCTGTTATTATAATAATTGCCATGCTCTTAACTCAAAACACTCCGGATAAAGAGCCTGTTATCATACCTCAATCAGGCAGGTGGTCTGAAGAAGCAGACTCATCTTTTGTAAAAATGTGCTTTGATAAATACAAGACTCAGGTAAAAGGCGATCTTGAGAAACAGGAAAATACAAAGGCTTTCTGCAGGTGTATGCTCGAAAAAATTAAAACCAAGTATAACGAATTCGAACTCAGAAAAATGACAGATGCTGACATTAAACAATGGGATACAGAATGCAGAAATCAGCTTATGAAACCCGCAGACAAATAAAAGCAATTTAATATTTATTTTCAAATGATCAGATTAATAAACAATAAAAACATTACCGATCCCTCCGTTAATCTTTCGATAGAGGAATACTGCGTAAGAAATTTAGATATGAAGGATGATTATCTGTTGTTTTATATTAATGAGCCTGCGGTAATTATCGGCAAACATCAGAACACAATTGAAGAAATTAACAATGAATACATTAAAAACAACAATATACATGTTATAAGAAGAATTTCCGGTGGCGGTACGGTCTATCATGATCTTGGAAATCTGAATTTCAGCTTCATGACAAAACACAGTCAGGAAAGCATTCACAACTTTAAGCTTTTTACGGAACCTGTTATAAATGTTCTAAGAAGCATGGGTGTAAATGCCGAACTTAACGGAAGAAATGATATTACTGTTAATGAAAGAAAAATCTCCGGTAATGCACAGTTCACGGATACTAAATCAATGTTCAGTCACGGAACACTGCTGTTTGATACAGATCTGGACAATGTATTAAAAGCCCTTAATGTGAGAACAGATAAAATCGAAAGCAAAGGCATTAAATCTGTAAGAAGCCGGGTCGCAAACATAAAGGAATTTATAGAGTATGAACTTACAATTGATGAATTTAAAGAAAAAATAATTTCATCAGTTTTCGGTGATTCCGGAGAAGTTCCTGTGTACGAACTTTCCGACGGAGACTGGGATAAAATAAATGAACTTACAGGATCGAAATATAAAACATGGGAATGGAATTACGGAAGATCACCCGAATTTAACGTTCAGAAAGTAAAACGGTTTGGTTTCGGTCAGATAGATGCCCGTATTCAGGTTAAAGACGGCCTGATTCAAAACATAAAATTTTACGGGGACTTTCTCGGATCCGGTGAAATTTCCGAAGTCGAAAATATTTTATCGGGGATTTCCTATAATGAAAATATTTTAAAAGATACAATAGAAAAAATTGATTTAAAAAATTATTTCGGAAATTTTTCTAAAACTGAATTTTTAACTTTTTTATTTGACTAAAATTTCCATATATTGTGTATACAATTTATTCGGGATTTTCTAAAAATTTCCGGGTAATTGTTATCATAACTTGACCTGTTCAAGTTATTGTTCTTTCATATTTTGTTCTTCCTTTAATTTAATCTTCACACAACGATTATATACAGGTGAATTCAGGACATACGTACTGAAGATATAAAGCGCTTATGTTAAAGCATATCGTTTTAATATTTATTCACTTGTGCATAGGTAGTTGTGTGGAGGTTTTTTTTTATCCTTTTATGAGTTCTTCTGCACTCTTTGTTGCGGATTCTGTGACTTTTTCGCCGCTTATAAGTTTTGCCACTTCCATTATTTTATCCTCATTAGAAAGCATTTCAATTACGGCTGTAGTTTTTCCGGATTCATCTTTCTTGCTAACGTGAAAATGTCTGTCGCTTAATGCCGCTATCTGGGGCAGGTGTGTAATGCAGATTATCTGATGAGTTTTTGAGAGTGAATGAAGCATTTTTCCCGCTTTCTGCGCAACGCGTCCGCTGATCCCGGCATCTATCTCGTCAAAAACCAGTACAGGGATTTTGTCTTTTTCTGACAAGACTGTCTTGATGGCAAGCATTATTCTGGAAATTTCACCTCCGGATGCGGATTTCCTTAAAGGTGAAAAATCAAGACCTTTGTTTGTTTTTATTAAAAACTCCGTTTCGTTACATCCGTTGCTTCCCGTTCTGATGTATTCCCTGCCGGATTTGAAAGAATATAAATCATTTTCACTTCCTGCTGTATTTTTTATATCAACTTTAAACTCTGCTGATTCGAGTCCGATTTCCTTAAGTATTCTGTTTATTGCCTTTTCCAGTTCTTTTGATTTTTTTAATCTCAGTTCTGAAATATTTTTCGTCAGTTTTACTACTTCATTTTTCTGAACTTCAGTCTTCTTCAGTAGCTGTTCAATTTCATAATCAAAATTTTCGGCAAAATTCAGTTCCTCTTCGAGATTTACGGCTTTTGCAATAAGTTCGTTTACTGTCATTCCGTATTTTCTTTTGACCCTTTCAATACTGCTTAATCTTTCCCTTAACTGCTCTGTTTTTGCATTGTCAAAATTAAGATCACTCCTGTATTTTCTCAGTGATTCCGTGCTCTCATTAACAAGTATATAAGCATTATAAAGATCTTCGCTTATCTTTTCAATACTGTCATCAAATCCTGCAATTTTCTTCAGTTCTTTAAGAGATACACTTATTTCCGTAAGTGCATTTATATCATTTTCAAACAAGGATTTTACAGAATTTTCAAGTGCAGTTGAAATAGTTTCTATATTCTCAAGTTTGTTTAACTCTGTCTCAATTATTTTATCCTCGTCAGGGATAAGATTAAGATTATTTATTTCTTTCAGCTGAAAATCCAGAAAACTCCTTTTTGAAACAAGTTCATCTTTTTTTGAAGATAATTCTTCATAACTCTTTATCAGATTTTTAAATATCTTAAATTCTTCCCTGTATTTTAAGAAAAGGTCGTTTCTGTCAAGAAAACTGTCAAGAATTTCTGTATGTGTTTCCCTGTTCAGCAGGGACTGATGTTCGTTCTGTGAATGTATGTCTATTATCTTGTCTCCAAAACTCTTCATATCGGAAATATTCACGGGGCTGTCATTTATAAAATTCCTGCTTGTCCCTTTTCTGTAAAGTTCTCTCCTCAAAATAATATTTTCCGGATCGGCATTAACATCATTTGTAAGTTCTTTCAGTATATCACTGATATTTTTATTTTTCTTAAAGTTAAAATGACCTTCTACGGTCAATTTGTCCGCATCTTTGTTAATCAGTGAATAATCGGCTCTTTCACCGAGAATCATTGACATTGCATCTATTATTACCGATTTACCTGCACCTGTCTCTCCTGTAAGAATATTCAGTCCTTCCGAAAAGTCAATTTCCGCTTCTTTAATTATCAGATAATTCTTAATGAAAAGTTTCTCTATCATTATTATTTATTTATATAAAATATTAGTAGCAACAGCAGTGATGTAAGCTGTGTCAGCAAGTGACATATGACAGCTTAATACTGATCAAACTGTCTTTGTAACTTGTTAATAAAAATAACTGAAATTAAAAATATTAACAACTGACGTTTCAGACTTTTACAATCCTGAAATTAAATGTCAGTAACTAAACCTTATTAATAACTTGCTGACATTTTTCTTACAAATAAAAAAACCGGCGGAATAACTTTCGCCGGTTATAAAAAATAAAGTTAAATGATAATTATAAATTTTTAAGCAGTTCTTTTATTTCTGCAATCTGGCCGGAAACATGCTTGTCTTTTTTTAACAGTGCGGAAACAGAATTGAATGCATACAGAACAGTAGCATGATCCTTGCCACCGAAATTAAGACCTATTGATTCCAGAGTCTGGGTTGTAAGATCTTTAGCAAGATACATGGCAATCTGTCTTGCCTGTGCAATTTCCTTTGTCCGTTTTCTGGACAGAATCTGATTTTCGGAAATTTTGTAATAGTTAGCAACGGTATATATAATATTTTCAATAGAAATATTCTTTGTCTTTCTGACATTACCGACAACTCTTCCGATTACATTCTCTGCTATTTCAAGATTTATTTCTCCTTTAAATCTTAAAACGCTGTCTGCAATAATTCCCACAATACAACCTTCAATAGTTCTTATACTGTCCTTCACATTTGTCGCAATAAAGTGAACGACCTCTTCGGGAACATCAATATCCGATTCGTCAAACTTATTCTGAATAATTGCAACACGCATTTCCCAGTTAGGCGGCTGAATATCGGTTGTAATTCCCCACTGAAATCTCGAAATGAGTCTTTCTTCAATTCCCTTTATCTGACTTACCGGCTTATCGCTTGAAAAAATTATATGCTTTTTCTGATTATAAAGAGTATTAAAAATCTGATACATAAAATCCTGTGTTTTTTCTTTGCCGCTGAGATATTGAATATCATCAAGAATCAGCACATCAAGTGATTTGTAAAAAGAATCAAGTTTTTTTGTACCGTTTTTGTTGGAAGAAAAATCTATCCTGCTCTGAGCGATATTATTGGTGAACTGAGTTGTAAAATCTGGAGCTGTTGTATAATATACTTTCTTTCCGGGATGTTTTTTTAAAATTTCATTTCCGATTGCCTGAATAAGATGAGTCTTTCCAAGACCGACTCCGCCGTATATAAAAAACGGGTTATATGTTTTTCCGGGATTATTTGTGATTGCATAAGCGGCTGCTATCGCAAGTTCATTGCTGTCGCCTTTTACAAAATTGTCAAAAACGTGTTTCTGGTTTAAATTACAGTTAAACTCTTCTTCAGAGTCTGATTCCTTAATACTGACAGAATTGAAATAAGAGCTGCTGTCATTAGGATTATATGAATTGTACGGACCTGTTTCAGTTAATGAATCTTTTGATGTTTCCGGTTCAGAAGTTACTGCTGAATTTTCCGGATAAATATCATTATTGCTGAAAAGCCCCATCTGTGAAATTTCATAATTGAGTTTTCCGCCCGGTCCAAGAAGTGTTTCCGAAATTTTTGAAATTACATTATTATACCGACTTTCGATAAGACTGTAATAATCTTCACTCGGCACTTTGATTGTAAGAGTATTATCTTCAAAACTTTTCGGTACAATTACAGAAAACCATGTATTTATTTCGCTTGGCTTCAGACTGTCAGACAGAAGCTCTGTAAATTTATTCCACAGAGAAACTGCCTTTAATTCAGATTCAGTTTTATTGTTTGAAGATTCATTATCATGTTTATGCGGGAAAACATTTTTGACATCAACAGCTGTAGAGTTTTTTGACACGTTAACAGATTTAAAAAATTATTAACAAATGAAAGTGAGTTAACATTTTACTTTATATTACTTCCTGAAATTACAGATTGTTTTTTCCGGAAATCCGGATTTTCTAACAAAAAAGATCAAGTTTAACAGCCTTATTTTACTGATAGTTGCAGAGCCGGCAGACAGTTATTAACAAGGAGTGTTAATAATAACGGTTTCGTCATATAAAAACGAGGCGGCAAAAAACAATGAACAGAAGTTATTAACAAGTTGTAAACAGAAATTTTATTTAAATTTTCTTATAATAATATTACTTAATCTGTTTATCATAGTCAAGTTTCTATTTTAAATATCAGGCAAAAAACACAAAAAATAATTTAAAAAATTTAAAAAAGACAAATTAATAAATTCTTTTTAGCAAAAAGATTTTTTAATTTTGAAAATGAATTTAAACGCCGGAAAAAAATTCAGAGAGAGCGTAATTAATGATACATATGCGGAAATAAATCTGAAAAAGCTGAAAAAAAATTTTACGATTTTAAAAAAACTTGCAAGCAGGAATACACGTGAAAATGTAAGAGTCTGTTCGATAATAAAGGCAAATGCATACGGACACGGAATGAATGAAACAGGAAAATTTTTAGCTGAAAACGGAACTGATTATCTAGGTACGGCGGATTATCCGGAGACAGAATCACTTACAAAATTTCTGAAAAAGCACCGGTTAAATACACCGGTTCTGTGCCTGGGAACACTTTCTGAAAAAAAAAAGTATTTTGATACAATACTTTCGGGAAACATTGAAGCAACGATAGCTGATATAAAGTCAGCGGAATTTCTGAATAATTATGCCGGCAGCCGGAATAAAAAAGTTAAAATTCAGATACAGGTAGATTCAGGGATTAACAGAACCGGTTTTCCTGTAAAGGACACATTTGAAGCCTACAAAAAAATCGCAGCTCTGAAAAATCTTAAAATAAACGGAGTATATTCTCATTATTCAACCAGTGAAATACCCCGTAATTACTATGCTCAGAGGCAGCTGAGAGATTTCAAAAATCTTCTGGCCGAAATTGAACACAACATAGAAAAAGTAAAATTGAAACACATCAGCAATTCCGGAGGAATATTAAATTTCAGTGACGGATATTTCAACATGGTAAGACCCGGAATTTCATTATACGGATATTATCCGGGAAAGGAATCTTCCGGATTAAATATTGGGATAGAGCCTGTAATGAGTCTGAAGTCGAGAGTGAGTTTTATTAAACAGCTTGAAAAGAATGAAAGCATTTCATACGGAAGAAAATATATTACAAAAAAGAGAACAAAGATAGTCTCGATTCCTGTCGGATACGGTGACGGATATCCGAGACTGCTTACAAATAAATCGAAAGTAATTATTAACGGAAAATTTTACAGAACTGCAGGAACGGTTTGCATGGACTGGATAATGGCAGATATCGGAATGAACAGCGATGTAAAGTTAAACGATGAGGTAACTGTATTCGGAAATGGATATACGGCTGAGAAACTTGCGGAATTAACAGGAATGATACCTTATGAAATCACATGCAATATTTCGGCGAGGGTTCAGAGAGTATATGTAACAAAATAACGGCAATGAAATAAAATCAGAATGAACGATTACAGAAAAGCGGAGTATCTGAAGTTTTTGTTCCGGAAGTCAAAATCGGATCTCACTAAATATGAAATCAGCAAATCCGACAGAGAACTTATCAACAATTTATTTATAAAGCTTTCCCGATCAGAAAACCTGTTAAAAGACCTGTACATTCTTTCCCATATACGTGAATTAAGCAGAATCGGCAATTATTTTATTTTTATTCTCAAGAAAATCGAGGACAATGTCATAAATTTCGATAATTTCATGCAGAATATTAACACAGACAGCACATTTATAGAAAAAGAGCTTTTAAACTATCTTTCAAATCCGGATTTAAAAAACAGAAGAGATTATGAAGTGACCGAAGAAGCGGATTTTGAAGAAGAAACAGGCATTAAGGAAGAATATTCCGGTCAAAATACGGAAAATGGAGATAATGAGCAGTTTGCTGATGAAACTGCAGAAAGCGGATTAAGGTCTGAAGATGATGAAAATACAATAGAAACTGCGGAAGATGATGAGGAATACACTATATTTTCCAAAAACTATCTGGAGCTTATTCAGTCGGAAAATATTAACGAAGATGAAGTTTTTCTTCTTCCGAATCAATCATCTGAAAATGGTTTGAATGAAGCGGCGGATAAGATTGATTTTGCGGATACGGAATCAGACGAAGGCAATACCGGGAAAAATGCTAATATGGATAAGAGAGAATTTCCTGAAAAGCAGGAAACTGATTTTACCGGACAGGAAGATATTTTTCAGAATGAAAGCGCGTTTGATTTACCTGATAATTCAGGACAGGATAGGGAAACAGAGGTGCAGGAAATACCGGAAGAAATAACAAAGAAGGAAGATGAAATAAAAATTTCTGATACTGAAAGTTCATTCAGAATAAAGAAAGTAATATCGCGAGAAGAAGTCAGCAGCGGAGAAACGGCAGAAATTCCTGAAGCAGGGAAGAATGGTGATTATGATACCGAAGACAAAGAAGGTAAAATAAACGGAGAATTTCCGGATAAATCAATTGAAGAAGAAAGAATTCCTGAGCAGGATACAGCAGAAACGGAAAAAGTAACTTCAGGCGAAGAGACGGGGGAGAAAAAAAGCGGCGAAGCAGTAATTCCAGAAAAAGGAACGGAAGAAACAGAGAAAATAAGATTAAGCGATGAGATACAGGAGGAGCTGAATTTATTTGACGAAGGCGGAGAAGATGAAACAGATTCAGAGAGAGAATTCCGGTCAGCCGTAGAAGTACCTGAGCAGGAGCCTGAGCCGACTAATGCAGAGTTTGCAGATTATGAAAATGAGATCAGAATAAAGAACAATGAGCTTGACAAGGAATTTGACATAATGATATACCTTGTAAATGCGAAACCTGGTGATGAAGAGGAAAGGAATTCAATCATCAGGTCAATTTCCGACAGATCATCACATCTTGAAAACATTTCAAGAAAGATGTCTCTTGAAATAATTTCGAATATATATCAGACGATAACGCTTTCGTTTGAAAAAATATCGGACGGCAAATATGACATATCGGAAAGCACGCTTAACCTTTTCAAGAAAGGGCTAACGCTTGTACTGAGCCTTATAAAGGGAGATGATTATTTCGGATACAAAGACATACTGCGATCCATTGAAAACATCAGAAATTCCCTGCTTGAGGAAAAACGCAAGAGAGAACAGTACATAAGGAATCTTAAAGAAAAGGAAGCGCTGGAGAATCAGATTAACAGAAGATTTCCCGACGATAAGCAGAAAGAAAAGCTGAATTTACTCAAGCATCTTATCAGGGATACGGAATTTAAACTTAATTCACTTGAAAAGATATCGGGTGAATTTCAGATTTATGAAGCTCTCAGGAGTTTGTCGTCCAACCTTAGCAATCTGAAAGAGATAGTCAGGATTTCAAACGAGCTTGGAATCAAAAAAATGGGTCAGCTTGCCGAAGCGAGTTATATTTTCATAAAGTTTTTGCAGAATTACAGAATCAATCCTTTACAGGAGCAGCCGGGGGAAATATTCGGGTACATTATTTACTGTTTGAAATCACTGATATTAAACAGAAAAACAGAAGATCTGGATTTATTTATTTCTTATCTGAATGATCCCGTAAAATTATTTTCCAAAAAGAATAATAAAAAATCCTAATGAAAAACTACGCTGTAATAATGGCCGGAGGGGTCGGAACGAGATTCTGGCCGAAAGGCACAATAAAACTTCCCAAGCAGTTTATAAAGATCGCAGACGAGCACCGGACATTGCTTCAGCAGGCATACAGAAGGCTTGAAGGAGTATTCAGCGACACCAAGATTTTTGTGGTTACAAACGTAATTTATAAAAACGAAGTCAGAAAACAGCTGCCGAACATTCCTGATGAAAATATTATCTGCGAGCCGATCGGGAGAAACACTGCTCCGTGCATAGGACTTGCATGTCTGTTTATAAATCAGTTTGAATCGAAGGCGAACGTGCTTGTAGTAGCAGCGGATCATTTGATAAGCGATGAGAAGGAATTTCACAGGGTAATAAAAAGCGGGCTGAAGTTTGTTAGCGACAACGGAGGAATAGTAACGCTCGGAATTCATCCGACGAAGCCGGAGACAGGATACGGATATATTCAGTATGATTCTGACAAAGTGTCGGAAGTAGAGACAGACAGGAAGGGAGAGAGTTTTGTAGAGAAAGTGTATAAAGTGAAGACATTCGCAGAGAAGCCGAATCAGGATGTAGCGCGGGCATTTCTCGAAAGCGGAGATTTCCTGTGGAACAGCGGAATGTTTATTTTCAGAACCGACACAATGATGGAGGAAATTAAAAATTTTCTTCCCGAGCTTCACGAATCTCTCGGCACGCTGAACAAGCATCTGATGTCAAAGGATTTTATGAAAGTTCTGGAAAAAGAATATTCGAAGCTGAAAAGCATTTCCATTGATTACGGAGTAATGGAAAAAGCCAGAGACGTTTATATAATCAGAAGCCATTTCGGCTGGAATGACGTAGGCGCATGGGATGAGGTATATAATATCAAGGAAAAGGACAGCAACGGAAATGTAAATCAGGGAAGAACGGTAACTATTAATACAAAAAACTGTCTGATAATAAATGACCTGAAAATGGCTGCGGTAGTGGGTGTAGAAGATCTTCTTATTATAAACACTGAAAACGGTCTTCTTGTATGTAAAAGAGGCGAGGCGCAGTCTGTAAAGGAAGTAGTCGATTATTTAAGAAGAAAGGGACTTGATCAGTATCTTTAGGCAAATTTTAAAAAATTAATCAGAATTAACAGAAAGAAAATGAAATTAGCACACATAGGAATTGCGGTAAAGTCGCTTGAAGCTTCAGTTCCGGTATTTGAAAAAATATTCGGTGTCACGGCATCGGATAAGGAATTTGTCGAAGAGCAGAAGGTAAATGTAAGAAAGATACATCTTGAGAACTGTGACATTGAACTACTTGAAGGCACGGATGATGACTCGCCGATTTCAAAATTCACGGAAAAAAGAGGTGAAGGGATACATCACGTTTCATTCGGCGTGAAGGGGATGCAGGATCTGCTTAACAGCATCAAAGCTGACGGCATCAGACTGATAAATGAAACTCCGGTAACGGGAGCAGACGATATGCTTGTTGCATTTCTTCATCCAAAATCGACAAACGGAGTTCTGATGGAACTTACGGAAGAAAAAAAATAATTTATCAGTTTAAACACATTTTATATTTTTCTGAATTCACATGCATGAAGAAACTGAAAACATAGAAGTCAGCTCCGAAAGCATGCTTTCTCCCACACTGAAGGAGAAAATTCAGAATCTTCCCGAATCGCCCGGCGTTTATCAGTTCAAAGACATAAACGGAAAAATTCTTTATGTCGGAAAAGCAAAAATCCTGCGCAAAAGAGTGAGGCAGTATTTCCAGTCAAAAAACACAACCGGAATTCTGAAAATAATGATTTCGAAAATTTCGGACATTGAGCTGATTACGACAGACAATGAAGTTGAAGCGCTCATACTCGAACAGAATCTCATCAAGACATTAAAACCCCGTTACAACATAAACCTTAAAGACGACAAGTCATACCCGTACATTGTAATAACGAACGAGCAGTTTCCCAGAGTATTCCCCACAAGAAAAAAGCGTACTGACGGTTCAAGATATTTCGGACCGTATACTGATGTAAAGAATATGAGATTTGCCTTAAAAACAGTAAGGGATATTTTTATGATAAGGTCATGCAGTCTCAGTCTTACGGAAGAGAGTATTTCTCAGAAGAAGTTCAAGCTTTGTCTTGATTATTACATACACAAATGCGAGGGACCCTGTGAAGGATTAATCGGAAAAAAGTATTACAATGAAACCATTGATCTTGTAGCGAAACTTCTTAACGGAAAAACGAAAACGCTAGTAAAGGAACTTACGGAACTGATGAACAGATATTCGGAAAACACTGAATTTGAGAAAGCCGCGCAGATAAGAGACAGGATTGAAGCGATCGAAGTGTATTCTTCCAGACAGAAAATGGCGGACGATGAAGCGGTTGACAGGGATATATTTGCATTTGACAAAACCGGCAACGACAGCTGCGGAATGGTAATGAAAATCAGGGACGGAAAAGTGATAGGCAAGACACATTATTACATGAGCAATGTAGAAGAAAAATCCGATTCGGAAATTCTGGAAAATCTTGTTACAAATCATTACACAAAAACCGATTTTATTCCAGACGAGATTTTTCTGGTAAATGAAATTGAAGACGAGAGCACGTTGAAAGAATGGCTTGAAAAGAGGAAGGGGGGAAAGATAGAAATTTCGGTTCCGAAAATAGGCGACAAATACAAAATTGTATTTATGGTAAAAAAGAATGCCAGACTTCTGCTAGACGAGCTTATACTTACAAAAATGAAAAGAGAATTTATTCCTCCTTCGCTCGAATCTCTGAGGCGGGATTTGCGGCTGGCTTCATTGCCAAAAAGAATCGAGTGTTATGATATTTCACATATACAGGGAACAGACACTGTGGCTTCAATGGTGGTATTTACGGACGGCAAGCCGAAGAAATCGGAATACAGGAAATTCAAAATTAACACTGTAGCAGATGAAACTGGAAAGCCTGATGATTTTCTTTCCATGAGGGAAGTGATATACAGGAGATTCATAAAAACAGCCGGAGAAAATACATCAGGAGAGTTTAAAGGCACGGAAGACGCAAGTTTCAGCGCAAAGCCGGATCTTATAATCATAGACGGAGGCAAAGGCCAGCTTTCATCTGCGGTGAAAGTTCTGGATGACCTTGGGATAAAAAACCAGAATATCATAGGACTGGCAAAGAGGCTTGAAGAAGTTTATTTTCCGGGAGATACTGATCCGCAGAACATTCCGAAGACTTCAGGCGGGCTCAAACTTTTACAGAGAATAAGAGACGAGGCGCACAGGTTTGCGGTAACATTTCACAGGAATCTGAGGTCGAAGAGAACATTTACCACAGAGCTGACGGAAATCGAAGGTATCGGCGACAAAACAGCTCAGAAACTTCTGACGGAATTCGGATCGGTGGAAAACATTAAAGAAATATTAAAAAACAATTATTATATAATCGAAAAATCAGCGGGGAAAAACACGGCTGTTAAACTCAGAGAATATTTTCAGAATAAAATATAATGACAGAAGAATTAAGAACGGAAAGAACTCTTTTAAGAAGATATACAGAAAAAGACAGGCAGATATTTGCAGGACTTTTTACGGACAAAGAAGTAAATTTTTACATGGGAGGAGAGCATTGCGGGACAATTGAAGATGCATACAACCTGTTCGAAAAAGTATTTGACATATACAAAGGAAAATATCAGGGAAGATATTTTGAAATCCGGGGAATAGAATATGATGGAAAGTTAATCGGACATTTTGAACTGAAGCAGACGGATATTACTGAAGAAGATGAACTTGAAGCAGTCTATCTTTTAGATAAAAAATACTGGGGCAGAGGACTGATGCCTGAAATACTCAAACAGGTAAACGAATATGCATCCCGGTCCGGAAGGAAAATTGTAGCAACTATTAATCCGGAAAACACAAAAACAGTAAAAGCACTCGGGAAAGCCGGTATAGAAACACAGAAATGGATTGAAACACCCGGCGGCAGAACATTAAAAGTAGTTTTGAAAATGCAAAAAAATCAGAAAATAAAATGACAGGCAGCGAATTCAGAAAATACGCTCATGAACTTGCGGACTGGATGGCGGATTATATTGAAAACACAGGTCAATATCCCGTAAAACCCGATATAAAACCCGGTGAAATAAAATCACAGATTCCGGAAAAGGCTTCTGAAAAATCCGAAAGTTTTGAGAGAATATTTGATGATTTCAGAAAAATTATTCTTCCCGGAATGACACACTGGCAGCATCCGCAGTTTTTTGCATATTTTCCTACCGGAGTGAGCGAGCCTTCAATACTTGCAGAAATGCTTGCATCGACTCTAGGAGCACAGTGTATGATCTGGCTGACTTCACCCGCAGCCGAAGAGTTAGAAGAAAGAATGATGGAATGGCTGAGAGATATGACCGGACTTCCCGGAAATTTTACCGGCGTTATTCAGGACAGCAGTTCATCAGCCACGCTTGTGTCACTGCTAACGGCAAGAGAAGTAAAGACAGGTTATGAAATAAACAGAACAGGGTTTTCGGGAAAAGAAAAATTCAGGGTATATACTTCTGTACAGGCGCATTCTTCTGTTGAAAAAGATGTAAAGATAGCTGGATTCGGATCGGACAATCTTATAAAAATAGAAACCGATGAAAAATTTTCGATGATACCCGGAAAACTTGAAGAAGCGGTAAGAAGAGATACAGAAAAAGGATATACTCCGTTATGTGTGGTTTCAACAATAGGAACAACCAGTTCGGCTGCGGTAGATCCTGTTGCGGAGATAGGGAGTATCTGCATCAAGCATAACTTATGGCATCATATTGATGCATCGTATTCAGGAACCGCATTACTTCTTCCCGAGATGAGATGGATGATAAAGGGAATTGAATCGGCAGACAGTTTTGTTTTCAATCCGCACAAATGGATGTTCACAAATTTCGACTGCTCCGCATATTTTGTAAAAGACAAGGATTCGCTGATAAAAACATTTTCTGTCTTACCGGAATATCTGAAGACTCAGGAAGACAGTCTTGTCAATAATTACCGTGACTGGGGCATTCCTCTCGGAAGAAAGTTCAGAGCATTAAAACTTTGGTTTGTGATAAGATCATACGGTATAAATGGATTGCAGGAAAAAATCAGGAATCATATTTCATTCGGGCAGTGGTTTAAGGAGCAGATTATTTCGAGTAAACATTTTGAAATAACAGCGCCTGCTGATCTGAATCTTATTTGCTTCAGAATAAAACCGGCAGGTACTGAAGACGAGACCGAGCTTGAAAAAATCAACACGGAATTTTTGCGGAAACTAAACAGCAGCGGAAAGATACTGCTGACGCAGACCAGGCTTAATGACAAATATGTATTAAGATTTGTAGCAGGAAGAAATCATACTGAATTTAAAGATGTTAAAAGAGGGTGGGAGATTATTGACGAAGCTGCGAAAGAGCTTATCGTTGATTACTTCAAACAGATGGAATAAAACAAATTAATTCATTATTTTAACAATAAACTAAATCAGAATCTTATGAAAAAAAACATGGGAACCGCAGATAAAACAATAAGGATTATACTGGCGGTTTTATTTGCAGTTTTATATTTCACGGGAACAGTTTCCGGCTTATTGGGAATAATATTACTTGTATTCGGAATTGTATTTCTTATTACAAGCTTTGTAAGCTTTTGTCCGTTGTATACCGTAGCCGGAATAAACACAAGTAAAACCAAAGACTGACCGGCATTAAAAACCGGGGAATTATTAGCGAATGCAGGCGGAATGTGCCGTCTGCATTTTTTATTTTCGGTTGAATTGAGATAACAGACAATAATAATTATCTTGCAGTAATTTACAAATTAAATAACCATAAAATGAAAATAGGAATACTTGGCACAGGAATGGTCGGAGCAGCACTGGGATCAAAGCTTGCGTCACTCGGACATTCGGTAATGATGGGTTCGAGAACACCCGGTAATGCAAAAGCTCTTGAGTGGACAGATAAAACAGGAAGCAATGCATCTGCAGGAACATTTTCCGATGCGGCGTTTTACGGTGAAATTATTTTTCTTTGTGTAAACGGAGCTGCTGCGCTTGAAGCGGTTAAAATCGCAGGTAAAGAAAATCTCAGGAATAAAACAGTAGTGGATGTAACGAATCCTCTTGACTTTTCGAAGGGAATGCCACCGACGCTTATACCGGATCTGACGAATACAAATTCACTCGGCGAGGAAATACAGAAAGCACTTCCCGAATCAAAAATAGTTAAATCCCTGAATACCGTGAACTGTGCAGTCATGACAGAGCCTTCGAGACTTTCCGAAGAAACAGAAATTTATTTATGCGGAAATGACACGGAATCAAAGAATAAAGTCAGAGAAATACTCGAATCATTCGGCTGGAAGAGAATTACGGATCTCGGCGGAATAGCTGCTTCACGCGGAACGGAAATGATGATGCCTTTCTGGTTAAGCTTATGGGGTTCGTTAAAGACAGGTATCTTTAATTTAAAAATAGTAAAGGAAAAAAGCATTTGAAGAAGATTTTTCAGGATAAGGATAGAGACTGGAATAATTATTACAATGCAATCAAAGACAGACCTCCGAGAGAAATACTGATTATGGCGGCTGATATGTTTGAAAAGGAAAATCCGGTTCAAATGAATGCGGACAGATTTGCAATTGATCTGGGAAGCGGAACCGGCATAGATACAATAGAGCTGCTGAACCGCGGATGGAAAGTATTCTCTTCCGACAAGGAGCAGAAAGCAATTGACATTATCACCGGCAAAATAAAAGATGAACATAAAAGCAGGCTTACAACGGCAGTTGCAGCGTTTGATGAACTGAAACTAGGCAAAGCGGATCTGATAAACGCAGGAATGAGCCTTCCGTTCTGCAATCCGGAAAAATTTGATCAGGTATGGAAGAATATTACGGAAGCGGTGAAACCCGGTGGAAGATTTTCCGGAAATTTTTTCGGTGACAAAGATGACTGGACAAAATTCGAAGACATGACATTTCATACAAAGGATGAAGTCCGTAATATGTTTGAATTTTTCGAAATTGAATATTTTCATGAAAGGGATGAAGACGGAGAATCCGCAACAGGAGAAAAGAAACACTGGCATGTATTTTCGGTGATTGCCCGTAAAACTTAATCAGAATAATTTTATAATACGAATTGGAAATAAATTTCAAAATACCGACAGGCTGCAAAAAATTACCGTTGATAGCGATGTTTTTATTTTCATTAAGCTGCGGTAAAATTGAACAGGCAGACATTAAAGGAAATAACAGCTCTTCACCTGACAGCGGAAAGCAGATCAGTGCAGAAGATTCCGCTGACCTGTATAATTCTATAGATTCGATAGCTATGCGAGAGAATTCAGCATATAAGATTATGGAAGGAATTTACACGTTAAACCAGAATTCAAATTATTTCAGAAACTGCAGCAATCCCGACACGGCATACTGGATAAATGATGAGACGGGAAAACTCAGAGGAATGTATGAAAAAATATACTCGTCGAAGAATTTTTATGTTTCGGTATTTGCAAAAATCAAAGGAATAGTTGTAAATACTGAATCAGAAAAATTAAAAGAAAATTATCCGCGTACAATAAACGTAACCGAAGTATTGCAGATTGAAAAGAAAAATTCCGGCAATACATGCATCAAATATGATTTCTGGGCTGCCGGAAAAAATCCTGACTGGTCTCTTCAGATTTCAAAAAACGAAAATCTGATAGAATTTGATGACATAACCGGAAACAAATCTTATTATTTTTTTTATGAAGAGCCGGTAGAAAACGAAGGCAAAATTACTTATGCATCACATAACAACATACAGCTTTACACAATAAAAGCAGAGATAACAAAAGAGAACTGCATTGAAGGTACTTCCGGAGATTTAAATGATTATTCCGTAAAAGCAGAACTCGGCGGAAAAATTTTTCACGGCTGCGGCAAAAAAGGCCGGGACTGATATTTTTAATCAGATACAGAAACTGCCGTTCTTTATAATTTCCGTTTTGCTTCCTCCTTTATCAAATCCGGTAACATTTATTTTTTCAGAGCCGATCATAAAGTCCGTATGAACAAGTGAATTATTACATCCGTTTTTTATCATTGATTCGGGAGTAATCAGATCATCTTTATTGGAAAAGCACATAGGAAAACCTCTTCCCAGAGCAATATGACAGGCAGCATTTTCATCATAAAGAATACTGTTAAAAATAAGGCCGCTTTTAAAAACCTCCGAATTAATATCGACAAGAGCAACTTCACCGAGATAAGATGCTCCTTCATCGGTGCTGAAATATTTTTCAAGAATTTCTCTTCCCGAATCTGTTCCGAAATCCGTCACTTTCCCGTCCTTGAATTCAAACCAGATACCATAAAGAAGATTTTCCATTACTTTTACGGGTTTGGTAACGACAACTTTTCCGTTGGTTCTCTTAAAATCAGGAGTAGTAAATACTTCTTCAGTAGGCAGATTTGGAATGAATATCCTGCCGTTCTGAGCTTTAACCAGTCCTCCTCTCCACAACGAATTGCTGTTGATGCCGATTTCAAGTTCAGTTCCGGGTCCTTCAAACAAGAGCCTGTCAATTTTCATTTCATTGAGAATACTGCTTCTCTTTACAAGATTCTCGCCGTGTTTTTTCCATTCCGCAACGGGATCTTTTTTGTCAAGACGCAAAACAGGAACAAGTTTATTCCATAAATCATCCGTGAGTTTATCCGGGTTTTTATCCGAATTAAAAACCTTTGAAGCCCATCCCGGACCCGGAACAGCGGCTATAGTCCATGCATTTTTCGAAGATCCGAGGGCTTTTGAAACAAGCTTGTTTGATTCCTGGGCTTTCTTAGTAATACTGCCGAGTTTATCGGAATCGGTTCCTTTAAGAACATCAATTTCTTCAAGATTATCAATCGTAACGAAAGCAAAATCTTTTACAAGCAGTTCATAACCTCTGTTTACAATATAATCCGGGATATATTCCAGATCTTCAGTATTTCTGTTATTTTCGATTCTGTATTTTGTCAGGAAATTACTGTCAGTTTTAATATCCACATATTTTGCACCCATTGCATAAGCAGCTTCACTGAGCATCAGGGCAAAATCGAAATTTCTTATTCCGCAGTTAATTACAAGACACTGTTCGGGATAAAGATTCACACCGGCTTCGAGAATAAGTTTACAGTATTTATTTAAGTCAGCTTTGTTCATTTTACTAATGTTTAAACTTTAAATAGTTTGTAAAGTTAATTAAATTGAATCTGAATTATAAGACTTTATTCCGGATATTCAGAAAAAATTATTTTTTTAAATTGGGAAAACATCTGATAATATTATATGTATCTGATCAGAAAAGAAGCAGGGATTTTTATGTTAATCTTTTCGGAATCGAGCCGGAGCTTGATGTAAACGGAATGACAATTTTTCACCTGGGTGAATTCGGACTGAATCTTGGAATTATACCTGAAGACGGAATCAGGGAAATACTCGGAAATTCAGTATCAGATCCTGCATCAGGAAACGGAATTCCGAGATGTGAATTGTATCTTTACGTGAATAATCCGGATGATTATTTTGATAAAGCGCTTAAGCTTAATGCGCTTCCTGTCAGCATCGGTCAAACGAGAAACTGTGGAGAATTTGTTTCTTATGTTTCTGATCAGGACGGACATATACTGGCATTTGCAAAAAAAATTTAACTATGAATGCAGTCACAGAAATCAAAGATAAAAAGCAGCTGGAGTTTCATCTGAGAAAAAACACTCCGATGAATATTTATCAGATCGGTGATCTTGACGATTTTTTCTTTAATTACACAAAGTGGTACGGACTGACTGAAGAAGGCGAAATCAGGCAGATTGCGATGGTATATACAGGAACCGGACTTCCCGTGCTGCTTTCATTCTGCGATAACAACTACGGCTGTTTCAGAGAGCTTGCCGTTCAAATCAAAGACAAGCTTCCCCGGGAATTTTATTCACATCTGAGCTGCGGAGCTGAAACATTTTTTACGGATGAATATAATTATAAAAGCGGCGGAAAGCATTTTAAAATGTCTCTTACAAAGAAAAATTTCAGGGATACGGCTGAAGATAAAAACATAAGGAGAATCGGACCCGGGGATTTTGAAAAACTTAATGAACTGTATGAAAAGGCATATCCGGCAAACTGGCTTGACAGGAGAATGCTTGAAACCGGAAAATATTTCGGATACATAAACGGAGGTGAAATCAGAGGAGCAGCCGGAATTCACGTATATTCGCCGTTATACAGAGTAGCAGCTCTCGGTAACATTACAACTGACCCCGAATTCAGGGGACAGTCGGTATGCAGAAAAGTCACATCGGCTTTATGCAGGGATTTATTTGAAACAGTTGATTTAATCGGACTGAATGTTGATACCGGAAATGCCGCTGCGATAAAATGTTATACAAACTGCGGATTTGAAATCTGCGGCATATACGAAGAATTTATGTTCAGAAAAATTCCGGATTAGAATCCGGATAATTCAGGGATTATTATTCAGTATCCGTTCTTACAATTTTCTGCGGAATAAAATAGAATACAGGCACAAGAACAAATACAGCAAGAGAAATATATACGGATACAAAAGCCGTTATAACGGAGACGAAATAAATTACCGGACCGATTTTTCCTTTTTTAATACTCTGTCTTATAACTTCTTTTGAGACAGTAGAATAGAAGAGATTTGATTTTACAACATGCCGGAGCATAATGTTAAAGCTGAATGCGGCCATAAATAGGATACTTCCGTAAAACATCACAGGGATCATGCCGAGAGGATATTCTCCGATAAAGGCAGTGGGAAACGGGATAAAGGAAATCCAGAAAAGCAGGAAATTATTATACCAGAGAAATGAACGGTCGGTCTTTTCCATGCTTTGCAAAAGCTGATGATGATTGACCCAGAAAATAGCAACAACGAAAAAACTGAGAGCAAAACTTATAAATTTAGGAGACATATGAAAAAGTTCAGAAATGACGGTCTGCGTCGTGAAGTCTTCGGGCAGATGCGGCACGCGGATTTCAAGTACAAGTAAAGTAACAACTATGGCAAACACACCGTCGCTGAATGCTTCAACCCTGGAAGTACCGGGAGTATATTCTTTTAAATTATTCTTCACAGTCGGAAGTTTTCAGGAATTTAAATTTTATAATTTAAAAATAACATATAATTTAAAAATATTTTAAGTTAAAATAAAAAAATTATGAAATTCGAATTCAGTCCGCACATAGCGTTTCAGGTAAAGAATTACAAACAGGCAAAAGAGTTTTATGAAAAAATTATCGGGATGGAAGTAGTTTCAGCATCTGATGAGGAGACACATTTCAAAAAAGGAGGAATAAATTTTTATGCCGAGAACAGTGATAAGGGGCATACATTTTTTGAATTCAAGGTGGACGATATTGCCGGCGCAAAGAAACTTCTTGAAGAGGAAGGGTGCAGGATAACGCAGGTATACAGTGAAAGAAGCATAATGATTGCCGATCCTTACGGAATGTGTTTTCATATATGGCAGGAAGCAGACAAGCAGCAATAATTTTCAGACAGAAGGCATAGTTTTAGAAACTGAGTATCCGAATTATTTATAGATTATCAAAATAAATTAAGCTAAATTTATCTTCGATAAATAAAACAAAATTACCATTCACGGCGTAATTACTTCTTAATACCGGATAAATAATTTTGCAGTAATTTTAAGTATATAAACAGTTACGGAAAATCCGGACAATCAGTTTAAATTTTATAAAATTTTTAAAAAAATAAAAAATGAAGAGATCAGGATACAAACGGTTTCCGAGTATTCAGGAAAACAAAGTCGTCTTTGTTTGTGAAGACGATTTATGGGAAGTGCCTTATACAGGCGGAACAGCGAGAAGACTGACTTCAAATTCAGGCGAAGTATCAAATCCGGTATATTCACCGGACGGGAAGCATATAGCTTTTACCGGAAAAGAGGAAGGAGAAAAAGATGTATATGTAATTCCTGCAGAAGGCGGAGCAAACAGAAGAGTTACGTATCTGGGCAAAAATACAAATGTAACCGGATGGACGCCTGACAGCAAAAAAATTATTTTTTCATCTGATGTAAAAAGTCCGTTTATGAACAGGGTTGAACTTTTTTCTGTTTCCCTGTCAGGTGGCATAGCAGAGAAATTAAATTACGGAACAGCGAGCAACATAACATTCGGTCCTGAAGGGGAAATATTATTAGGAAGAAATACGCTTGATCCGGCAAAGTGGAAAAGATACAAGGGCGGAAGAGCGGGAGTATTCTGGATTGACAGAAAGGGAAACGGTAAGTTCGAAAGATTTCTGAAAAACATACAGGGTAATCTGGCAAGTCCGATGTGGATAAATGACAGGATTTATTTTATCAGTGATCATGAAGGAATCGGTAAAATTTATTCATGCAGTGTAAAAGGTTCGGATATGAGAAGTCACTCGGGAAACAAGGTTTATTATGCAAGGAATGCTTCAACAGACGGAAGGAAAATTGTATATCACAGCGGAGGCGAGATATATGTAATTGATACTGAGACAAATGAAGAGCATTTGATCAGCGTAAATTATTACAGCCCGCAGATACAAAGGCAGAGAAAATTTGTCGACACCGAAAGTTATCTTCAGGATTACAATATAAGTCCGGACGGAAATTCAATGATGATAACGGCCAGAGGAAAATCTTATTTCTTTTCGAACTGGGAAGGACCTGTTATTCAGACCGGAAAGCAGCACGGAGTGCGATACAGGCAGACACAATGGCTTTTTGACAGGGAAAGTATAGTGACAATTTCAGACGAAGGGGGAAGCGAATCGATTGAAGTTCATACGGTTAAAGACGGAACTAAATCAGTAAAAAGGCTGAAGAATCTTAATATCGGAATATTAGCAAAGTTAAAGGTTTCTCCGAAAGATTACAAAATTGCAGTATCTAACAACAGGTTCGAATTATATATTATAGATACAAAGAAAGAGACATTCAGCCTGATATCAAAAAGCAATTACTCCAGAATAGAG
This sequence comes from Ignavibacteria bacterium, assembly GCA_016788375.1. Lineage (GTDB taxonomy): Bacteria > Bacteroidota > Ignavibacteria > Tepidaquicellales > Tepidaquicellaceae > JAEUSI01. The sequence continues at coordinate 28,838 of JAEUSI010000012.1, forward strand.
GATTTTTCGTTTTCACCGGACGGAAATCTGATTGCATACAGCAAATCGGACGCACATTTTCTTTCGTCAATTTTTATTTATGATACAGAAACAAAAGAAAATCATCAGGTGACATCTTCCGGATTTGCGGATTATCAGCCGACATTTGATCCGGACGGACGGTATCTTTATTTCCTTTCTGCGCGCGAGTTTAACCCGGTTTACGACACAAGTTATTTTCAGCTGGGATTCCCGCTCGGAGTCAGACCGTATCTTTTATCGTTAAGAAAGGACATTCCTTCGCCTTTCACACAGGAATACGGAAGAATATTTTCAAAGAAGAAAAATTCCAAAGACAAAAAAACGAAAAAAAAGACAGATGAGAGAATAAAGGTTGATTATGAAAACATACAGAAGAGGATAATTTCATTTCCGCTTCCGGAAAAAAATTATTTTCAGATAGCTGCGGTAAAAGACGGAATAGTATACAGCAGGGAGCCGATTAAAGGAGCATTGCATCACTGGTACTGGGAAAAGCATCCTTCGGATGAAGCTCTGGAGATGTATGATTTTCATACACAGAAGACTGAACACATTGCAAAGAAAGTTGTAAATTTCAAAATATCAATGAACGGAAAGTCGCTAGTTTACAGGACGGAAAACAGTTTGTATCTGAAAGCTGATATATTTGATGACAGCGGTTATGATTCAGGCGGCAAAGATCATTTAAAAAGCAGGAGTGACTGGCTGAATTTATCGAGAGTAAAAGTAAACATTGATCCGATGAGCGAATGGGAGCAGATGTATAATGAAGCATGGAGACTTCAGAAAGAGCATTTCTGGACACCGGATATGTCGGGGGTTGACTGGGATCTTGTTCGTGAAAGATATCTTCCGCTGCTGGAAAAAGTTGCAACGCGATCTGAATTTTCCGATCTTATCTGGGAGATGCAGGGAGAACTCGGAACATCGCATGCATACGAATGGGGAGGAGATTATAAGCCTGCGCCGGATTACAGACTCGGTTCTCTCGGAGCTGATTATGTCTATGATGAAAAAGAAAAAGCTTACAGGATAACGCACATACTTAACGGTGATTCCTGGAAAAACAACTCGCCTCTGAGAAGTCTAGGAGTAGAAATAAAGGAAGGAGATTATATACTCGCAATAAACGAAGAAACCGTTAACAGAGATACAACTCCTAATTCGCTTCTGGTCAATCAGGCAAAAAATTTCATAAATATAACCGTTAAACCGGCAGAAAACGGTAAGATTAAGACATACAGCATAAAGACAAATGCAAATGACTTTGATGCAAGATACAGGGAATGGGTTGAAAACAATAAAAAGTATGTTTATGAGAAATCAAAAGGCAAACTCGGGTATGTACATATACCCGACATGGGACCATGGGGATTTTCAGAGTTTCACAGGTATTTCATTTCGGAATCACTGAAAGAAGGGCTGGTGCTTGATCTCAGATATAACAGAGGAGGTCATGTATCGCAGCTGATACTTGAGATGATTTCCAGAAAACTGCTTGCGTATGATTATCCAAGATACGGCGCAATTGAGACTTATCCGAGTCATGTAGTTTCAGGACCTTTAGTTTGTATTACAAATGAATACGCGGGATCCGACGGAGACATTTTCAGTCACAATTTCAAGCAGATGAAACTCGGAACACTGATCGGAAAAAGAACATGGGGAGGAGTAATAGGTATAAATCCGAGACTCGGGCTAGCAGACGGTTCACTGACAACTCAGCCGGAGTTTGCATTTTACATGAAGGATGTCGGCTGGGGAGTGGAAAATTACGGTACGGATCCGGATATTGAAATTGATATAAGTCCGCAGGATTATGCCGAAGGCGCTGATCCACAGCTTGACAAAGGCATTGCAGTGGCAATGAGTCAGCTCAGAAAGAATCCGGTGAGAAATCCTAAGTTTGACAAAAAACCAAAATTGAAACTTCCGAAACTAAATATAAACACATCAGGAAACGGTGCAGTAAAGAAAAAAAGCAATGTTTAAATTGATGTGAGAAAACTTTGCAGAAAAGAATATTCGGGAATATATTTGAAATAAAATTAAATGAAATCATGAAGTATATAATCACAGCATTTATGGCAATGATGTTAATTCTGACTTCGGAGGATTCATTCTGTCAGTTCAATGATACAGAAGACGGTGAAAATGAATCCGGAGAATCTATAATGCAGCGAGAGCAGTTCATTTATACAAGAAGAGCCGGAGGACCCGGAAAATTACTTCCTAAAAATGCCTATGAAAAAGCATTCAGTCAGAAACAGAGGATGGTAAAAGACGAAAACCTTCAGGATGAAATTACATCTTCTACAAGCTGGGCAAGCATAAATCCGGCGGGAATGTTTTATCAGTTCAACGGTTCGAGTTATATTTCCGGAAGGACTAACTCAATTGCATTTCATCCGACGGATACAAACACAATATACATTGCAGCGGCACAGGGAGGTGTCTGGAAAACCACAGACGGAGGGCTTAACTGGATAGTACTTACCGATACACTCGGTTCCATTTCCAGCGGTGATGTTACAATAGATATCAGCAATCCGGACATATTATATTACGGAACAGGCGAGCTTAATTATTCACAGGACAGCCAGTACGGCGCAGGTATATACAAGTCAGCAGACGGAGGACTGTCATGGAATAAAATTGCTTCTGCATCAGAAGTCGGAAACAGGATTTCAAAAATACTGACAGATCCGGTGAATTCAAATAATGTTTATACTTCAACCGATTCGGGTTTTTTCAGATCGACAAATGCAGGTCTGAGCTGGAACAGGACATTAATACTTGATGCTTCATCGCTGATAATGAGTCCCGTAAATTCTCAGATACTTTACATTTCATCCGGAGCCAGAAATCAAAGTAAAATATATAAATCGGATAACGGAGGATTAAACTGGACACAGCTTGCAAACGGATTGCCAGCAACTGCCGGCAGAATTCAGCTTGCTGTTTCACCTGACAATGAAAATTATATTTATGCAAGCATTGCCAATACTTCCGGAACGCTGAACGGTTTGTACAGGACAACAAATGCCGGAACAAACTGGACGCTAATGAATTCAACGACAAACTATATGAGTTCACAGGGCTGGTATGACAATGCCGTAACAGTAGTTCCCGGAAATCCGGATAAAGTTATAGTCGGAGGACTTGATATTTACACGTCGACAAACGGCGGAACAACACTCACAAAGAAAACAGTATGGAGCACAACTTCTTCTTCAAACTTTTCACATGCAGATATTCATTATCTTTCTTACAGAGGTTCGGTGCTTTACTGCTGCTCGGACGGAGGAGTTTACAGGTCTTATAATGATGCAACATCATGGTCGGATCTGAATTTGAATATTTCTACTCTGCAGTTTATGAGTGCGGATTATGATCCGTCAAACATTCAGAAAGTTTACGGAGGGACACAGGATAACAATAAACAGACGACAACAAACAGCGGAGTTGTCTGGATTCAGAGAACGACGGGAGACGGCGGATATACGGTAGTAGATCCGGTAAGCCCGAATTATGTTTACGGGCAGTATGTGAACGGTTCAGTGCAGAGATCATCAAACAGCGGTGTAAGTTTCAGCGAGTTCAGACCAAGCGGATCATCGGGAGGATTATTTTACAATCCGTATGAAATGGCGCCGGGAAATCCAAATACGATTGTTTACGGAGCTGCTAATGTTTACAAAACGACTTCAGCGAAGACGGCAACTTCGTCATCAGGCTGGACGCAAATCGGAACAACTTCTGTTATAGGAGGAAATGTCTCGGCAATCGGAATCAGTTATACAGACATTAACAAAATTTATATAGGAACAAGCAACGGAAGAATTCTTGCAACTACAAATAACGGCACGAACTGGTCGCTCACTTCAGGATACAGTTATGTCAGCGACTTCTGGGTGGATTCGGCAAACAGCGATGTCTGTTATGCTTCCTTCGGAGGAACAACAAGCAATGTCAGAAAGACAACAGACGGCGGGATAAGCTGGACAGTTATATCTTCAAATCTTCCGGCAATCGGAGTAAATTCGATTGTAGTGAAAATGTCTTCGCCGAGAACAATTTTTACGGGTACTGATCTCGGAGTTTTTAAATCAACAGATGAAGGTGCAAACTGGATTTCATTCAACACAGGATTTCCGAATGTTGAAGTTTATGATCTGAAATATAAGGAGAGCGCAAAAATTCTTCTGGCAGCTACTCACGGACGGGGATGTTTTATGTTTGATTTCGGAAATACAAACAGGAATCTGAATCTGACAATGAGTTATCAGTTCTGTCAGTTTGCTGATTCATTAACCGCAGAGTTAAGGGCTTCAACATTTCCTTACAATGTAATTGATTCGAAATACGGATATGCAGGTCAGGGAATACCTTTTCAGATTTCATTTGCCGGAGCTTTAAACGGAGTGCAGTATTATATAGCGCTCAGGCACAAAAATTCAATTGAAACATGGAGTAAGACTGCGCAGATGTTTTCCGGTAACACATTGAATTATGATTTTACTTCGTCAGATTCCAAAGCATACGGTAACAATCAGATTTTAAATCAGTCAGGCATGTGGTCTCTTTATCAGGGAGATCTGAATCAGGACGGATTTATAGATGCGGCTGATCTGAGCGGAGTTGAGAATGATGCCGTAAGCGGAATATACGGAAGCGGTTTATCAGATCTGAACTGCGACGGCATTGTTGATGCATCAGATCTTTCGTCAATCGAAAACAACATACCTTTGTCGGTTCAGGCAATTACACCTTAAAACATCAGGTAAAGTTATCAAATAAAGGAATCTGAATTAAGTTTTCAGATTCCTTTTTTAATGCTGAAGATTTTCAGACTGCAAAATTAAACAATCCGGTAAATAAATTACCGGCTGTATATCCGTGCATTCCGGACAAAAAATATTACCATTAAGTCTTAAAATTAAAAAAATTATATTGCTTCATTGAACAAAAATAAATTAAACCAAACCAAATCAAATATGAATAAAAAATTACTGTTTATTTCATTTGCATTTACCGTAATACTAAATCAGAATCTTTTTGCACAGAAGAAGGATACAATTTACAAGGAAGGCTGGCATCCGAGAGGAGTAATGAGTGTAGGACTTACTCAGGTTGCACTGAGTAACTGGTCAAAAGGAGGTGAAAATGTTTTTGCCGTAACGGGAATTTCCGATTACGGAGTAAATTACAGAAAAAACAAATGGGTTCTTAAGAACTCGCTTCTGGCAACATTAGGATCAACTAAAACCGGAAGCGGGAGTTTTCAGACAAACGACAATGCAGCTGCATTAGAAACTGTATTAATATATCTGGTCGGCTGGGCAGTCAGTCCTTATGTGTCAAATGAATTCAGAACCGGAATACTGAACGGATATGATTACAGCGCTGAAACAGCGGTTCAGACTTCGGCTTTTTTTGATCCGGGATATATTACTCAGAGCATAGGATTTACTTTTGACAGACCGAATTTTACTTCGCGGCTCGGACTCGCTTTTCAGGAAACATTTTCAAACCAGTACAGACAATATTCGGATGATCTGAACACGAATGATGTACAGGAAGCTTTTAATTTCCAGACAGGTATTGAATCTGTAACAGAAACAAATCTGAATGTAATGGAGAATTTTCTGTACACAAGCAGACTCAGATTTTTCTCCGCATTCGATCAGCTGGATGTCTGGGATGTAGGCTGGGACAACACATTTACCGCTAAGGTAAATGACCTTATAGCAGTGAATCTTAATTTTATTGTTGTATATGAAAAATCACAGTCGCTGAAAACTCAGGCAAAGGAAGGTCTGAATCTCGGAATTACATATGCAGTATTCAAATAACGGAGTAATCCGAAAAATTAAATTCAAATGATTTTAAAGGGAAAAGAAAAACAGGAAATTGAAAAGAAAACAGCCGGTGAAAAAGCCGCGGAGTTTGTAAAAGACGGAATGATCGTCGGGCTTGGAACCGGTTCGACAGTTTATTATGCTATAAAAAAACTCGGCGAAATGGTAAATGACGGATTGAAAATAAAAGCTGTATCCAGTTCTAAAGCAACCACCAAACTCGCAGAATCGCTTAACATAGAACTTATAAATATAAATGATACAGTTAAAATTGATCTGACAATAGACGGAGCGGATGAAGTTGATCACAATCTGAACGGTATAAAAGGCGGCGGCGGCGCACTTCTTTTTGAAAAAATTACCGCACTGTTATCATCCCGGAATATATGGATTGCAGATTCAAGCAAACTTGTTAATAAGCTTGGAAAATTTCCTCTGCCCGTTGAAGTAATTCCGTTCGGATCAAAGAGAGTTTTTGAAATACTGAATTCAACAGGTTTAAATCCTGTGCTGAGAATCAGAGACGGTAAAAATTATCTTACTGACAGCGGAAATTATATTTTTGATCTTCATACAGGAGGGATAAATGATCCCGAAGGACTGGACAAAGAGCTGAAGCTGATTAACGGAGTTGTTGAAACAGGTCTGTTTACGGGCATTGCCGATATTGCCTTAGTTTCAGAAAATGAAACTGTAAAAATTTTAAAGAGGGGAAAATAATATGAGAAAGGAAAGCAGGGAGTTTTTTGAAAAATATATTAACAACGCATCTCCTACGGGATATGAAACGACGGGACAGAAACTGTGGCTGGAATATATAACGCCTTACATAGATTCATATATTTCCGATGTATACGGTACTTTAGCAGGAGTAATAAATCCGGAAGCCGGATATAAAGTTGTAATAGAAGCTCACGCCGATGAAATCTCCTGGTATGTGAATTACATTTCCGAAAACGGATTTATTTATGTAATCAGAAACGGATTTTCAGATTATCAGACAGCACCTTCAAAGCGCGTGAACATTCACACAAAGAAGGGTATAGTCAAGGGAATTTTCGGATGGCCTTCGATACAGATCCGTGAAAAAAAAGGTGATCAGGAACCGAATCAGAAAAATCTTATGATTGACTGCGGATGCAGTTCAAAGAAGGAAGTAGAATCTCTCGGAATTCATGTCGGTTCCGTTGTAACATACGATGATGAACTTATGATTATGAACAACAAGTATTTTGTCGGAAGGGCTCTGGATAACAGAGCAGGAGGATTTATTATAGCTGAAGTTGCAAGACTTCTGAAAGAAAATAAAAAGAGACCTCCCTATGCCCTTTACATAATTAATTCTGTTCAGGAAGAGACCGGCCTGAGGGGAGCGGAAATGATTTCAAGAAGAATCAAACCGGATGCTGCAATTATAACAGATGTTTGTCACGACACACAATCTCCCGCATACAGCAAGACTGTTGTCGGCGATATCTCATGCGGAAAAGGTCCCGTGCTTTCATACGGACCTGCGGTTCAGAATAATCTGCTTGAAATGATAATCAGTACAGCAGTGAAAAAGAAGATTCCTTATCAGGTGAAAGCAGTATCCGAACATACAAATACCGATACCGAATCCTTTGCATATTCAAACGAAGGAGTGGCATCCGCACTTATATCTCTACCGCTTAAGTATATGCATACGACAGTTGAAACCGTTCATAAAGATGACATTGAAAATCTGATAAAACTTATTTATGAATTTATTGTCCAGTTAAAACCAAATCACGATTTCAGATACATTAAATAAAAAAAATTAAAAATGAATATTAAAGATTCAAGAATCCTGATTACCGGCGGAAGTTCCGGAATCGGAAAAGCTGCGGCAAGAATGCTTTCGGATAACGGAGCAAAAGTGGCAATTACGGGAAGAGACAAAGCCAAACTCGATAAAGTGGCGCAGGAAACAGGAGCAGTTGCAATTCATGCCGATGTAGCAAAGCAGAAAGATATTGATCTGACATACAAAGAAGTTCAGGTAAAACTCGGCGGGCTGGATTGTCTTATAAACAATGCCGGCATCGGAGAATTTCCGGCAATTGAGGAATTGTCTTTCGAAGCATTTCAGAATGTTTATTCGGTAAACGTTTTCGGTGCTGCAATGATGGCTCAAAAAGCTGCAGAAATTTTTAAGAAGCAGAATCACGGCAACATAATTAATATTGCATCAACGGCAGGACTTAAGGGATTTGCCAGAGGAAGCGTGTATTCTTCGTCAAAATTTGCTTTGAGAGGAATGACAGAATGCTGGCAGGCTGAATTAAGACCGTTCAACGTAAGAGTAATGCTTATTAATCCGAGCGAGGTTACTACAGCTTTTGCAAGCAAGGAAAGAACTGAGCGCAGTGAAACTCCGAAAAAATTACGAAGCGAAGAAATTGCACATGCAATAAAATCAGTGCTTGAAATGGATGACAGAGGATTTATACCCGAACTCACCGTATGGGCTACAAATCCATGGGAGAAAAAATAATAACATTATTTCAAAAAAGTAAACATTATTCCTTTGGTTTCAAAACTTCCGCATACAGGTACAACTATTTTTTCCGTAATGTCCGCTCTTGCAGATGATTACAGAGCGGTAAATCTTTCTCAGGGATTTCCGGATTTCCCCATAGACAGTGAGCTGAACGAACATCTTTTCAAAGCCGTAAAAGACGGTCATAATCAGTATGCTCCGATGGCAGGAATTTTAAGTCTCAGAGAAAAAATTTCGGATCAGATTAAAAAATTTCACGGCAGAAAAATAAATCCCGAAACGGAAATTACTGTTACTTCCGGAGCTACCGAAGCATTGTTTGCTGCAATCAGCGTAACAGTCTGTCCGGGTGACGAAGTTATTATTTTTGATCCTTCATATGATTCATATGTGCCGGCAGTGCTGCTGAATCAGGGAATACCGGTCAGAATTCCGCTTAATTTTCCTGATTATAATATTGACTGGGAAGCCGTAAAGTCTGCCGTTAATTCAAAGACAAAATTAATTATTATAAACTCACCGAACAATCCGACAGGTGCTGTTATATCAGAGCAGGATTTGTTTAATCTCAGGGAAATTATCCGCAGGCAAAATATTTATGTGTTAAGCGATGAAGTATACGAACACATAATTTTTGACGGAAACAGGCACATATCTCCTGTGACTGACGAAGAGCTTTACAGAAAATCATTTATTGTTTCGTCATTCGGAAAAACATTTCACATAACTGGCTGGAAAGTAGGATACTGTACTGCTCCGCCGAACCTGACTTCAGAGTTCAGAAAAATTCATCAGTTCCTGACATTTTCAACTTCAACTCCGTTTCAGTTTGCAATCAGCGCATATCTGAAAAATAAATCCCGGATAAAAAATCTGAAGAAATTTTATCAGTCAAAGCGGGATCTTTTTTTGGAAATGACTGCCGATACGAAATTCAGGCCGCTTAAATGCAGCGGGACTTATTTTCAGCTTCTTGACTATTCGGATATAACTGATGAAAATGATTTTGACCTAGCTGTGCGTCTTACAAAGGAATTTAAAGTTGCCTCGATTCCTGTGTCTGTGTTTTATGAAAAAAAGACGGACAATAAAGTTCTGCGGTTTTGTTTTGCAAAAGAGGATAAAACTCTGGAGAAAGCGGCGGAAAGATTAAGAAAGCTTAAGTGAAAATCCTTGTAACTGCTTCTTACCAGTCACCGGCATAACCGAGTTCGTCTTTATTTAATGAAGACTTAAGCAGCTGATACTTCACGCCGGTTATCTGTCTGATGTGAAGATAATCATGAGCAAGCCAGTTGCAAAGCATCTGAAACGCGGAAAATTCCCCGAACTTCGGATGAACAGCTTTTACATTCCAGTCATTCACTTGGAGATTGCTCAGCCAGTCAGCCGATCTTTTTCTTTCTTCAAGAAAATTATTCAGAGTTTTGTGGAAGTTGTTGTTCATGTAATTCCGCGAAACAACCCATCCCTGCGGATCTATAGGTTCCCAGTCATGGTCTTCATCAAGAATTTTCTTCAGCCTCGGCTTGAAATCATAAACTTCTTCGTCATACAGATGAGATACGATTTCAAGAAGACACCATTTGTCCGGTGATGGCTTGTATTTGATTTGCCCATGTGAAATTCCTGTAAAAAGATTTGCAAAGACATCCGTTCCGGATCCGAGCTGCAGTATAATTTCAGAAGGAGTCATAATTTGATTTTAGTATTAATCTGATTTATGTTATCAAAATAAAATGAAGAATAATCTTCAGGGATTCTGGATATGTTATCAGGAATAAATAATAACTTCACATAAACATCATATTCATTGTATTTAAATTTCAAAGACTTTTTCTTTTCATCATTAAATAATTTCGAAAAAGCATCAATCTGTAATAATGCTTTTGTATGAGCTGTACCTTTCGGATCAATAAATAAAATGTAATATTCTTTTCCTTTCTTCATCCAAAAAATAAAATCAGGATGGAAGGGATGAAATTTATTATCATCCGAACTGTAATAAGGAAAATTTACATTATCCAATGTTTGATCAATCTTCGAAAACATCCACCAGTCAAACTTTTCAAAAAAATTATTTTTCTTTTTCAAATATTCAGTAAGTTCTTTTATAAACCTAACTTCACTCGGGACATTGATTATGTGATTTATATAGTTTAATCTTTCCGCTTCGGACATTATTGACGGGACATAATAATGATTTTGCATGA
>JAEUSI010000130.1:0-5488 GCA_016788375.1 Ignavibacteria bacterium
TAGGGATTCATTTTAAATCCTGAATTATTTTATACAGGCACCTTTTTAATAAAATTTAATTCTTAATATAATAAGTCAAACCCGCCTTAAACGGAAGATAAACACTACCGTTAGTTAAAAAGTAGTAATAATTTCTGGAAATGATATTAATATCAATCTCTGCATTTATGCCAATGTTTTTTGAAAGTTTTGCAATTAGCCCACCGCCAATCTGCAGAAGAGGATATGTCTTTGTATAAGACGGAGAATTGTATGTTTGAAAAGAAGAATCATAAAAATAAAAGTGCCTAATTATCCCCGGACTTGTGTGCTCTATATGAACCCCGGCTCCGGTTTTAAAATAAAAATCGATTTTATTTGATTTTTCAAAATCCCCAAACTGAAAATTCAGAATTATGTCGTAGTTATTTCTTTTAAAACCTGAATTAATCAACTCCTGTGCATAATATTGCGGCTCTACATTAGAAGTCTGATAATTAAACTCAATTCCGATGTTATTCTTTCCGGTAAAGAAATACGAAGCGTTTGCGCTTATCATAAAACAATTGCCGGGATACTGGTAAAAAGCTTCTCCGGCTAAAAGCGAAGTCAGATATTTATAACCTTTACCATTAATATCTTCTCTGATTTTATAAATATTCTTCTTTTCAATGGTCATCAGAATATTCTCTGAATTAAATGAGACGGAATTAGAATCCTGTTTTACAAAATTTCCAGTTAATTCCTGCTTATTTATTAAAGTAACTTTATATGTTTTTCCTCTGATAAGTGAGTATTCAATCTGGGAACGAGAAGCATTTGGAAGGAAAGATATCAATGTAAGTATGAATATAATTTTAAGTCGTAACATATTATCTGATTAAGTTATTTGAATGTAGTTACAACTTCAACTAGAATAAATTTCAGATTAATTATTTATTAACAGTGCAGAGTCATATTTCAGTCTTTTAAAGGATACTTCCTTTTCATAATTACTGTTAAACGAGTTAATAAAACAACTAGTAATATCCCATTCCGGAATTTATGATAATCACTGAAATATCAAAAATACTATGTTCTATATCCACTTCTTGTAACTCTTCAGCCGGCTGCTGTTTTTTGCAAATATAAAATCCCCGCCGGTCATTGCATTATCATAGGGTCTGTAAGATAAATTACATATATCATACAGGGCATAGTCATTACTGTACATAATATTAATGATTTCCTGAACTGTTGCTCTTCCAATAAACGCTTCAAGACATCCGAACTCGATCATGAAAACTTCAGTTTTCTGTAAAATCCTGCTGCTGCCTTTCAACGCTTCAACTTCAAAACCTTCCAGATCTAGTTTCACAAAATCGGGTACAATATTGTTTTCATCGGCAATGTCATCAAGAGAAATTACTTCCGTTTTAACTTTCTTTGTAGGATCACCGGTTATATGTTCGCACAGTGATGAACCAACCCCGTTCGGATCAATATTTTCCCATAAATTGAGTTCAGCAGTCCCTTTCTTACTGCCTACCGCCGCTTTATACAATTTATATTTCATTTGTACTGAAGAAAGATTCTTCTCAATCCTTTCCCATAATACGGGATTCGGCTCAAACAAAAAATACCGGGCTTCCGGAAACAATTTGTGAATCGTCTTTGACCATATGCCTTTATGTGCTCCGCAGTCAAATACAACATTCGGATTGAAGCCGTTTTTTTTCATCAGCGCTATTCGCTCGGGATACATAGGTGCAGCAGAATTATCAGCTTTAGCCTTGTCTGCTTTACTGATGACTTCATATCCTAATGAATTCAGAGGATGCTTGATCAGTTTCCCAATACTGCTTTTTATCATAATCTTGTTTAATGTTGTATTTCCCGGATTGGAATTTCAGAATAATCCGGCTTAGCTCTTTACTATTTATTTTCCTGTAATGCTTTTAAAACCTTGCTTAAAAAATCAACCTGTTTCTTTAAATCATCAATCGTCTTATTGTTCATTATTACAAAATCAGACATTTCCATTTTTCTTTTCTCGTCTATCTGAAATTTCATCAGATGATTTATTTCAGTTTTCGATGACTCATCCCTGATCATTAATCTGTCTATTCGTACCTTTTTGTTTGCATATACAGTGACAATGTAATCAAGCGATTTATTAAATCCGCTTTCAAACAAAACAGCAGCCTCTACAAGCACTAATTCATACCGGCTTTTTGTGATTTCTTTTTTAAGGAAATTCATAACTGCCGGATGAACTATCCTGTTAATCGTTTCATAATTTTTCTTGTTTGCAAATATTGTCTCTTTCAGCTTGGGAAGGTTAATTTTCCCTTTGTAATTCAGTATTTCTTTACCGAAAACCTTTACAAGACTTTTTACAAGTTTTTTGTCAGTCAGATACAGATTCTTTGCTACAAGGTCGGCATAATATACTTTAAATCCTTTCCTTGCAAGCATTTTGCTCACAAGCGTTTTTCCTGAACCTATTCCGCCGGTAATACCTATAACAAGTTTTCTTTTTCTGTTCATTAAATTTTTTGGTTTTAGCAAAGTATACAAATTATTTTGCGTATGCAATAGATCTTCGCTCTCTAATGACATTAACTTTTATCTGACCCGGATATTCCATTTCTTCCTGAATCTTATGCGCAATGTCAGATGCAAGCTGATCCTGAGTCATATCGTTTATTTTATCCTGCTCGACTATTACTCTGACTTCTCTTCCTGCCTGTATTGCATATGTCTTTGCCACACCTTCAAATGATGTTGCAATTGTTTCGAGTTTTTCAAGTCTCTTTGAATATGCTTCGATGGATTCTCTTCTTGCTCCCGGTCTTGCGCCGCTGATTGAATCTGCTGCCTGTACAAGAATTGATATCGGATGTTCCATTGGCATTTCATCATGATGTGCACCGATTGCATTGCAGATTATAGGATGTTCCTTGCATCTTTTTGCAACTTCATAACCGAGAATCGCATGCGGTCCTTCTATGCTTCTGTCTATTGTTTTTCCCATATCATGAAGCAATCCGGCGCGTTTTGCCATCTGTGCATCAAGCCCCAGTTCAGCTGCCATAATTCCGGCAAGATGTCCTACTTCTATGGAATGATTTAGAATATTCTGTCCGTAACTCGATCTGTATTTCATTCTTCCTATCAGTGTTATTATATCCCTGTGCACTCCCTGTATGCCCATATCTATTAAAGTTGTTTCGCCGAGTCTTATCAATTCTTCAATTAATTCTTTCTGTACTTTTTCAACTATCTCCTCGATTCTCGCAGGATGAATTCTTCCGTCTGCAATCAACCTTTCCATTGAAACTCTCGCTATTTCTCTTCTGAAAGGATCAAATCCCGAAATAATTATTGCTTCCGGTGTATCATCCACAATAATATCCACGCCTGTCGCTGCTTCAAAAGCCCTGATATTTCTTCCTTCTTTTCCTATAATTCTTCCCTTCAGTTCATCTGAATTGATCTGAAGCACACTGACAGTAGTCTCAACCGAATGGTCTGAAGCCGTTCTCTGAATCGCCTGTATCACAATGTTCTTTGAAATTCTGTTGCACTCAAGCTTTGTCTCCTCACGGATTTCCTGTATCTTATGAGCTGCTTCGATTTTCGCTTCGTTTATCAGGTTTTCAAACAGAATTTTCTTCGCCTCCTCTTCGGTTAATCCGGAAATCCTCTGAAGCTTATTTTTCTGCTCTTCGAGAATCTCACTGTATTGCAATATCATGCTGTCCGCTTTTTCTGCTTTTACCGCAGCTTCTTCTGATTTTAAAACCAGCTCTTTTTCAAACTTTTTCAGCTTTTCTTCCGTCTCGGTTAGTCCTGATTTGATTTTTTCAAGCAAATCCTTCTCTGTCTTCAGCTTTTTTTCGTCTTCAACTACATTCTTTTCTCTATCTTTAACTTCCTCGTCAAATTTTAATTTTCTTTTATAAAATTCATCTTTGACTTCAAGAAGCTTTTCCTTTTTTAAATTCTGTGAAGCTTTTTCAGCATCCTGCAATAATTCCTTTGCTCTTTTCTCTGCAATAGTTATTGTATCCCTCGATTTTGAATCAGCATCCGAAATTATCTTCTTAGCTATATTTTCTGCGCCGTCTATTTTCGATTTATTCGCTTTGGAATTCAGATACCATCCCAGAAAAAATGTAAGAAGACAAAGTGCGACAAGTACCGGCAGCAGTATGTATAATTCTAAATTCATTTTTTAATATTCCTCCGTAGTAGTAATTAAATTAGTAATTGTATTAAGTTTTGAAATAGTATTTTTATTGCTCATTATTTAAAATTTAAAAATAAAAAAGCCGCTTCAGACTGAATATAGTTCAAAGGTTATAAAAAAACCTTTCCTATAATACGGTGGGTGGTGCCACAATGTCTTTTGCTTCCTCTGATTACTATGTTGATGCTTGTTCAGCATCAGTAATTTCCGTTTCCGGATGAGGCCTGTAATCAACATTTTGTATGAGCTTTCCTCCCATATAGTTAAACCTGTTGGTTTTATATAATGTTTGACTATGTCTGGCGGCTTTATACCTGTAAGACTCTATTTAAAGAACAAATTCCTGCTTTTTTTCAGATTACAGATTCTCATCTATTAATGCGGAAATAGATTTAAGCTTATTTTCGCATTCTTCCAGCATTGCAGAATATTCTTTTTCCAGTCCGGATTTGTAATCCTTTTCCCTGAAATATTCTTCTGCTATATTCAAAGCTGAAACAACTGCTATTGTTTCTTCCGACTGATTCGGAGACTCGCTGTTAATACGGTTCATTATCCCGTCAACATAATCAGAAAGCCTTTCCACTTTTTCGGGATTCTCTCCCTGCAGATTGTACTCACTGTTGAAGATTTTTACTCTCGTCTCTTTTCTTGTCATTTTAAATAAAATGATTAAAAAAAATCAATTATCAGCAAGTTTGATGATTTATGTAACTGTAAATCTGAACATTGTAAATAGTCAAACACTTTTCGTTACTTAACTTCTTTCACCGTTTTCGTGCTGCTCAAGATGACTGTCTATTCTGGAAATTAAATCCTTGATTCTGGATTTAACCTCATCTTTATCTTTTACCGGTATTTTATTGTCTTTTGAATTCAATATCAGGTTTTTTAAATCTGATATCTCTTTATCTTTGTTTATTAATTCTGTATTTATCTTTGTAAGCTGCAGTTTTAATTCTGATATTTTCAGATTCAGGTTTTTAATGTTCTCTTTAAGTAATGTGTTTTCATTCCTTGATTCTTTGAGTTTTGAAATTAGGGTTTTTACTTTTGCTAAAATTTCATCCAGTGAAATTCTGACAATGTTTTTTTGCTCATTAAAAAAATCTTTTCCCGAATCCGATAAATTTTGATTCATATACTTATTCCTGAATACTTTTTATCTGTTTTCTTAACTCTGCCTTTAAACTGATTTCAAGATTTCTGATTATTTTTTCCATTATTGCACTGATTTCTTCATCAGTTAAAGTTTTTTCTGAAGAAACAAACTCC
>JAEUSI010000130.1:5498-7817 GCA_016788375.1 Ignavibacteria bacterium
GGAAAATGCCAGGCTCTTTTTCCCGTTTCCAAGTTTTGCATCCCTGTAAATATCAAACAACTCAATATTTTTCAGTATTTTCCCGCCGCTTTTTTGAATGTTGAAGACAATATTACTGTAATTTTCTCTGCTGTCCACAACTATCGCAAGATCTCTTTTGACTGACGGAAATTTTGAAACCGGCTTATAATATCTTGAAAAACTGAAATATTTATAAATTTTATCAAGATAAATTTCTGTATAATACAGATCCTTTTGTAAATCAAACTGCTTTAATAATACGCTATCTGCCTTATTTATATTGCCGATTATTTCATTATTTAAACTAATATCTATTTTATCTCCGTGAAAAACTTCGTCATTATAGTAAATTAATCTGTAATTTTCAAGATTCAATTTAGACAAAAACATTTCAGCTTCTCCTTTAATGTCAAAAATATTAAACTCTTTATCCCCGCCGTAAATGTAATCCGTGTCTTTTTTACCCGAAACTCCAAAGATAAGCCTGTTTTCTTCGTTGAATCTGTTTCCTTCATCACAGAAAACTTTTCCTGTTTCAAATAATTTCTGTGAAATATCCTTTCCCGTATTATTGTAATTGTCCCTAATAACACCCGCCAGTCCGTAAATTAGATTTGTCCTGAGGGAATTCATATCTTCGGAAACTGAATTAATCAGTTTTACAGGAATGTTTTTGAAAATATTTAACTTCTTTCCGTCAGCAAGTACGTATGTCATAATCTGATTGAAACCTCTGCCAATAAAATGGTCTGAAATAATTTTGTTTATTTTCTGTAATCTTTCGGACTCTTTGTCAAATGAAACAATATTAATATTGAAGCTTCTTTTTGTTTCAATATTGTCATATCCGAACAATCTGGCTGTTTCTTCGGCTAAATCAGCTTCTTTCAGAATATCAAGCCTTCTGAATTCGGGAATCTCAAAAACAAGTTTTTCTTCTTCTTTTTTGACAAAATTAATTTCAATCTTTGATAATAATGAAATAATTTCCTCTTCTTTCAGATCAGTTCCGATGAGTTCATTTACTTTTTTAACGTTCATTTTTGCATAAACTGGCTCAAATTTCTCGGGATAGACATCATATAAACCCCTGGAAATTTCTCCTCCGGAAACTGACTGGATTAGCTGTGCTGCCCTTAATGAAGCAAATTCAACCATATTAATGTCAACTCCTCTCTCAAATCTTTGAGATGCATCAGTTTGAAGTCCGAGCCTTTTTGAATTTTTCCTTACAGACACAGGATCAAAATAAGCGCTTTCGAGAAATACATTAGCGGTTTTTTCCGATATTTCAGAGAACTCACCACCCATAATTCCTGCAATTCCTGTATAACCCGAATTATCACAAATCATCAGTGAATCTCCGTTTAATTTTCTTTCCTTTGAATCGAGTGTTGTAAATTTATCCCCGTCTGAAGCAGTTTTTACTGAAATTTCTTTCCCCCGGATTTTATCATAATCAAAGGAATGCAAAGGTTGTCCTGTTTCTAACATTACAAAATTTGTTACATCCACAATATTATTCCTGGGTCTGAGACCGGCAGCAGTTAATCTTGCTTTAAGCCATTCGGGAGATTCCTTTACTGTGACATTTCTAATGACCCTTCCGGTAAATCTTCTGCAAAGTTCCGTATTTTCAATTCGGATGTTTATAAGTTCAGAAGTATTACTTTCTGATTCAGTGAATTTTATATCAGGCAGAATTATTTTTTTGCTGTAACAGGCAGCAATCTCACGTGCAATTCCGATATGTGAAAACAAATCTCCACGGTTCGGAGTAATTCCGATTTCAAATATAATATCATCAGATTTAATGTATTCCGCAAAATCCTGACCGGTCAGAGCATTCTTATCCAATATCATAATTCCCTCATGTTTATCGGAGAGATTCAGCTCTTTTTCAGAACAAATCATTCCCTCTGATATT
The DNA here is from genome assembly GCA_016788375.1 of Ignavibacteria bacterium. Taxonomy (GTDB): domain Bacteria; phylum Bacteroidota; class Ignavibacteria; order Tepidaquicellales; family Tepidaquicellaceae; genus JAEUSI01. Next base: position 7,447 of record JAEUSI010000130.1, read on the forward strand.
TCACCTCTGATTTTTGTCTTTTTAATTTCAAATCCTCCGACGGGAATTTTTGCCCCGATCATTGCAAGACAAATTTTTTGACCGACTTCAACATTAGGGGCTCCGCAAACAATATTCAGAATCTGTTTACCTGTATTCACTTTGCAGATACTCAGTTTGTCAGCATCAGGGTGTGCTTTTTTTTCAATAACTTCCGCTACAATGAAAAGTTTATATTTTTCTTTTTCAATTTCTGTTTTTTCAATATCCAGACCAGCAGAAATCATTTTATCAGACAATGATTTTAAATCATCCTCCGAATTAATTTCAAGCCCGGGTATATAATCTTTTATCCAGTTTAAACTTACTCTCATTTTTTTAAAAATTCGTTA
>JAEUSI010000131.1 GCA_016788375.1 Ignavibacteria bacterium
TGAAATCGGAAATAAAATCAGCAAGGAGCTTGTCACCGTGGATAAGGCAAATTATATGCCGAAGCTGTATTTATTCGGAGCATACAACTTATCAGCATCAAGCAATGATACAAGATCCCTGACTAATTATCCGTTTTTTAATTCTTTTAATGCCGGAATAGGACTGACATGGGATCTGAATCTATTCAGGAATTCATACAAGGTAAAGCAGTCAGAAATAGAAGTAAAGAGAAACGAAGAACAGATAAAGGATCTGAAACAGAAGCTGAGATTAACTTCAGAGAGTTATATAATAGCACTTGAAGATGCAAAGCAGAGGCTGATTTCGCAGAAAGAGACAATAGCTCTTGCAGAGAGGGGACTCGAACTTGCAAATGCGAGTTACAGGGCAGGTGTATTAAATCAGATTGACGTACAGGATGCCGAGCTTACTCTTTACCAGTCAAGGCTCGGATATTATCAGGCGATATTTGATTACCAGTCGGCAAAATCTGAAATACAGAAACTCTTGGAAGAATAGTAGAATAAAGTTTAAGAAATTACAATCAAAAATATAAAATGAAAAATATTTTTTATCTGCCATTAATAATAATTGCTTCGGCATTAATATTTTATTCATGCGGAGACAAAGGCGAATCAAAACCGGAAGCAGAAAAGAAGTTTCAGGCAGTCAAGGTAAGGGAGATTGAAACAGAATCGTTTTCCGAGATTTACAGAGTTGTCGGAATAGTCAAGCCGAATCAGGAAGCTAAAGTTTCATCAGAAGAAGGCGGACTGATAACATATCAGCCGTTTGACAAAGGCAGCAGGGTATCGAGAGGGCAGGTTCTCGTAAGGCTCCGTAAGGATCAGGATATTGCATCTTTCGATCAGGCGCAGACACAGTTTGAGCTTGCAAAGAGCAACTTTGAAAGGGTAGAAAAACTTTACAACGAGAATGTGGCAACGGAGCAGGAATATACGAATGCAAAATTTCAGCTGGAGATAGCATCGAAAACAGTATCGGTACTCGAGACAAGGCTTTCAAAATCATATATTGAATCACCGATCAGCGGAATTGTAAATAATAAATTTATGTCAAAGGGAGAAGTCTGCGGACCGGGAACTCCGATACTGAATATAGTGGATGTTTCTAAAGTAAAGATCAGCGCGGGAATTCCAGAAAGTTTTGTCGGAGAAGTATCAAAGGGTTCTCCTGTGAAAATCACATTTGATGTTTATCCGGGAGAGGAGTTTTCCGGTTCGGTGAATTATGTCGCACCGACATTAAGCGCGGTGAACAGGACATTTGAAATTGAAATTATCATGAACAACAGGGACGGAAGACTTAAACCTGAGATGAGCGCAAACATTGAAATTACAAAATCATTAATAGAGGAAGCAATTGTGCTGCCGCAGGATTTAATAGTGGATTTCGGTTCGGAGAAATTCGTATTTGTACTGGAAAACGATATTGCAAAAAAGCGCATAGTAAGTATAGGAGGAAGGAATGACAATAAAGCCCTGATTTCCGGCGGTCTTAACAGAGGCGATAAGCTGATTATAGAAGGATTTCAGTCAGTTACTGACGGAGACAAAGTACAGGTTATAAATTAAGTCTGACAATAAAATTTTAAAAAAGAATATGAACGTTTCAAAAACAGCTGTCAATAACAAAGTCACGGTTTACATACTGATGGTAATTATCATCCTTGTAGGGATCATGTCATATTCGTCCATTCCCAAGGAATCAGCGCCTTCAATTACAATCCCGAATATCTTTGTAACCACGGCATATTTCGGAGTATCACCTCAGGATATTGAGAATCTTGTAACACAGGAAATTGAAAAGGAAGTAAAGGGAATTAAGGACGTAAAAAAAGTAACTTCGATATCACAGGAAAGTTTTTCATTTGTAAACATTGAATTCAATCCGGATGTCGTAATCGATGATGCGCTTCAGAAAGTCAGGGATAAAGTATCCGTTGCAAAGACCAAAATGCCCAAAGATATAGAAGAGCCGTCAGTAATGGAAATAAATCTGTCGGAGCAGCCTATGCTTTATGTAAATCTTTCGGGAAATCTCGGACTTGCTTCACTGAAAGATATAGCAGACAAGTTAAGCGATGATATTGAAGGCATTCCCGGTGTACTTGCAGCGGACGTAAAAGGAGGACTTGAAAGGGAAGTCAAGATTAATGTGGATGCAAACAGATTAAAATATTACAATCTGACATTTAATGATATTACAGGTAAAATCGGTTTTGAGAATCAGAGCATACCCGGCGGAAGCGTTGATATCGGCACACAGAATTACCTCGTGAGAGTTCCCGGAGAGTTTGAAGATCCGGAAAAGATAAAAGACATTGTGGTCAAGGCAGAGTTTGAGAAACCGATATATTTAAGAGATGTTGCCCAGGTCATTTACGGATTTAAGGAAAGAACAACAATGTCACGCGAGAACGGTCAGGAAGCAGTTACAATTGTCATTAAAAAAAGAAGCGGCGAGAATATTATCAGAATAGCGGATGAAGTTAAAGCGCTGGTTAAAAAGAAACAGGCGAATCTGCCGGAAGGGCTTAAGATCAGCTATACGGGAGATCAGTCAAAGAGCATAAAGAACACTGTTCATGAACTTGAAAACGGAATCATAACCGGATTCCTGTTAGTATGTCTGATTCTGCTTGCGTCAATGGGATTCAAGAATGCATTTCTTGTTGCAACTTCAATTCCGTTTTCGTTTCTGATTTCATTTATAGTACTGAGCGCATTCGGGGTTACATTAAACATAGTTGTGCTATTCGGACTTATACTCGTACTCGGAATAATCGTAGATGATGCAATTGTCGTTACGGAAAATATATACAGGCTTCAGGAGACAGAAGGTTATAATCCACATGATGCAGCGATTGAGGGACCGAGGGAAGTTCAGATACCTGTTACAATAGCGACATTCACGATTATTTCTTCATTTGCACCGCTTCTATTCTTTCCGGGGATAGTCGGACAGTTTATGAGATATCTTCCGATAACTCTTATTGTATGTTTATTCTCATCGTTGTTTGTTGCGATGATACTGAATCCGGTACTTTCGGCAAATTTCATTAATTTCAAAAGAGACAGGGAGAAGCTGCACAGGAAAAACAAATGGTATAATATTCTGACAAAATTCCATTTATGGTTTGACGAATTGTTTGCGCTGATTGTAAAAAAGTATGAGAAGTCATTAAGGTTTGCATTAAAGCACAGAAGATTTACAATCGGGGGAACAGTTGCATTGCTGATAATAGTATTTGCAGTTTACGGAAAGTTCAACAACGGCATAGAGTTCTTTCCCCAGGTAGAGCCGCAGCAGGCATATATTTATGTCAATATGCCTGTCGGAACCAATCTTGACAAATCAAACGAAGTCACAAAGATTGTGGAGAACAAACTTCCTCCTTATAAAGACATTGAATTTTACCTGACAAATGTCGGATCTGAAATCGGTCAGGGATTCGGAAGTGATGTATCCAATAAGAGCACTATTACACTGAGTTTTTATGACAAGGAAGACAGGGAGCAGAGTTCTTTTAAAACCATAGAAGAAATCAGGGAAGCGATTACAAATATAACGACGGCAGACGTAAGGATTCAGAAGCAGTCAGGCGGACCTCCGACCGGACCTCCCGTAAATATTGAAATTTCGGGAGATGATTTTGCGAAGCTCGGACAGATTTCGGATGAAATAAAGAAGATGATAAAGGATATACCGGGAATGAAAGACCTTAAAGATGATTTTGATGAAGCCAGGCCGGAAATTAAAATAACGATAGACAGGGAAAAAGCAGCTCTGTACAGTCTGAATACGACTACAATAGCTTCGAATATCAGAACCGCAATAAACGGAACTTCCGCAAGCAAATTCAGGGTAGCAGATGATGAGTATGACATTACAGTAAGGCTTGATTCTGCACAGAGAGAGAGTGTCTCTGCAATTTCCGATATATATCTGCCTGGAAAAGACGGAGCAAAAGTTCCTCTTACATCCGTTGCAAATATTGATTTCTCCGGAGGTATAGGCGCAATCAACAGAAAGGACCTCAAGAGAGTGGTAACAGTTTCCGCAAATGCCGAAGGCAGGCTAGGGAATGATGTTCTTGCCGATGTAAAAGCTGTGCTGAGCAAATACAAACTTCCGCAGGGATATAACATTGTATATACAGGTGAACAGGAAAGTCAGGAAGAGTCACAGACATTTTTATCGCAGGCATTTATCATTTCACTGTTGCTGGTATTCTTCTTTCTTGTGATAGAGTTTAATTCGGTTATGTCTCCGATAATTATTATGTTCACAGTGCTTTTATCTTTAATAGGCGTGCTTCTCGGACTTCTTATAACTCAGACACCTTTCGGAATTATAATGACGGGAATAGGAATTATTGCGCTTGCCGGAATTGTTGTGAGGAATGCAATCATACTTCTTGATTTTCAGAAAGAGCTTGAGGCAAGAGGGTTAAGCAAGGAAGAAGCCGTAATACAGTCCGGCATGATAAGACTTCGTCCGGTATTTCTGACTGCAGCAGCTACGATACTCGGGCTTGTTCCTTTAACAACAGGTGTGGATTTTGACTGGAGGACATTGTCATGGATAATCGGCGGACAGAATACTGCATTCTGGAGACCGATGGGTGTTGCAATTATTTTCGGATTATCTGTATCAACATTCCTGACACTTGTAGTTGTGCCTGCAATATTTATTTCAGCAGAGAATATGCTGGCAAAATTCAGGAAAAAACCGAAAGTGACGGATCCTGAAATTGCGATTCAGAGTGAATAAAAATAATAAGAATTAGTAAGAAGAATACAGGTCAGAAAAAAATATTTTCTGACCTGTTCTGTTATTACGAAGTTTATGGAATTACTTTCTCAGGAACTTCACTTCATAAGCATATCTTTCGAGTTCTTCCCTGAAATCAGGATGAGCGATGCTGATAAGGCTGTTAACTCTCTCCCTGATTGATTTCCCGTATAAATCTGCAATGCCGTATTCTGTAATCACATAATGCACATCAGCCCTTGTAGTAGTTACTCCCGCGCCTTGTTTAAGGAAGGGAGCTATTCTTGAAACAGTACCTCCTTTTGCAGTGGAAGTAAACGCCATGATCGGTTTTCCACCTTCGCTTCTAGCAGCACCTCTGATAAAATCAAGCTGTCCCCCGAACCCGGAATAATTTTTCGGACCGATGGAATCTGCGCAGACCTGACCTGTCAGATCAACTTCAAGAGCGGAATTAATCGAAATCATTTTATCATTTCTTGAAATTGTAAAAGGATCGTTTACAAAATAAGTCGGACGGAATTCGAATACAGGATTATCATCCATATAATCAAATACTTTTTTCGTTCCGAGAATAAATGAAGAAACCACTTTCCCCGGAAGAAGCGTCTTTCTTTCTCCGTTAATGACTCCTGATTCAATAAGATCAATAAGATGGTCAGAAAACATTTCAGTATGCACACCGAGATCTTTCTTATCGGTTAAAAACTGAAGCACTATATCGGGAATAATGCCGATTCCCATCTGAAGAGTCGAACCGTCTTCAATAAGACCTGCAATACTCTGACCGATTTTTTCATACACGGCTCTTTCTTCACCCTGAGCTTCCTTTGAATTATGAAATTCAGGAACAGGCTCGTCGATTTCAACGGCATAATCAATCTTATCAATATGGATAAAATTATCGCCTAGTACTCTCGGCATCTGTTTATTTATCTGCGCAACAATGATTTCAGAATTTTCCGATGCAGTCTTGGAACATTCGTTGCTGATTCCGAAAGAGCAGTATCCGTGTTCATCCGGCGGGGAAAGATGAAGAAAACAGATATCAATCGGAAGTTTTTTACTTTCTATAAGTATCGGAATTTCAGAAAGAAAAACCGGAATAAAATCCGCTCGTCCTTCATTAACCGCTTTTCTCACGTTAGCTCCGGTAAACAGTGAGGTAATCTTAAAATGACCTTCCATCTCAGGAGCAGAATACGGAGCATCAAGAAATGAAATCAACTGAATAATATTTACATCTTTAAGTTCTTCATAGCGTTTACAAAGTGCATCCATAAGAACTTTCGGATAGGAACAATTGGCGTGCACATAAACACTCTGGCCTGACCTGACAACTTTTGCGGCATTATCAGCGCTCACAAATCTCGTATTTTTTTTATTTCTGTTCATTTATAGTTATCTGTATTTAAGTTTATATTAATAACACTGTTTGTTTGAATTACTGAATCATATTTATTTTAAAAGTATCATTTGTCTGATTAAAGTAAAACTTTCCGATCCCGGATTGTCCGGAATTACCGTAAGTCTGTAAAAATAAACTCCGCTTGAAAATTCAGTGCCGAATTCTGAGATGCGGGAATTAAATCCTGCCTTATGATTTCCTTCTTCAAGCCTGCTGTTTAACAGCACTGCAACTTCCTTTCCCGTTATGTCATAAACAGACAGATTTACTCTCCCCGGGGAATTCAGATTAAAACTGATTACGGTTTCAGGATTAAACGGATTCGGAAAATTATTTAAATCAACAGACAGAGTATTATCCGTTAAAGAATTATACGGGTCAACTTTATAACCGAACCTTACCGGAGGAGGAATACTCCCCGGCGGATTAATCCCGCCGCCGCCGGAAGGAAGCGTCGTCACAAGTGGCAGCGGTAGAGCAATATCCTGAGCGGAAAAATAGTATTCTACAATCGCCTTTACGGCTGTTCCGGGAATGCTGAAATAAAAAGTATCCGTATTGTTTTTATAAAAATTTACCGGATTGAACGGACTCCAGACATTGTCAATATATTTTCTGTAATATAAAAGCGGAGCCTGATTGACTCTGTTTCTTATAATGCCGTTGTCTCTTATTATGCATCTGACATTAACCGGCGCAGAGATTTTATTTTTTATCAGAGAGTTCTGAGTATAAATAATTTCCGGCGGAGTGTTGTCAAGTTTTCTGGCAGTATCAACAGACTTCATTGCATCAATAATACCCCAGCCCATCTGATTATTTGGAGATGATGAGTTGCTTCCGAATTTCCTTAAAATATCCCTTACCTGAACCGGAGTAAGATTTTTATTGGCGCAAAGAATAAGCGCGCAGACGCCGGAATTCAAAGGACAGGCGAGAGAAGTTCCGCTGGCAGAATAATAACCGTTGCCTGTCGAGGAAGCCGCATAATTACTGCTTCCCATTGTCATTACATCCGGTTTAATTCTTGCGGGAATATCTGTTGTAGGTCCGACTGAGCTGAAAGAAGCCCTTGAACCTCCTGAAGTCACTGCTCCGACAGTAATGACACTGTCACCGTCAGCAGGACCAATTAATGTATTATGAGATGAAGATCCGTTATTACCTGCAGAGTTACTGACTACAATTCCCTTACTGACAGCAAGATCAGCTGCAATTGTAACCGGGAGTGTACGTCCGTTCATATCAAGATATGTGTAACTCGAATATGGCGCATCAAAGTCAAGATATCCGAGTGAACTTGTAATAACATCTGCGCCGAGACTGTCAGCCCATTCGGCAGCTGCAATCCAGTTATCCATTTCCTGCGGAGTCTCTGTATCACCGACTTCAGTTCGTGCAAGAATAAAATCCGATTTAAATGCAGGACCGATAAGACTGCCGGGTTTATATCCTCCGACATTTGACAAAGTGGCTGTTCCGTGAGAATGATCGGCAAGCACCGGTGAATGTGTCTGAAAATCATAGGTTGAAACTTTTTTCATCGGATAAGTCGTAAAGACTTCATGAGTAAGATTACTGAATCCGG
>JAEUSI010000132.1 GCA_016788375.1 Ignavibacteria bacterium
ACATCAGTTAAAACTTATAAATTCTTAATGAATCATGCAAACATTATTATTTCATTTTTTTTAACGGCTGCATGTTTTAGTTTTACCGAAATAAATTATTAATATGAGGAAAATAGCCGTAATTACCGGAGCTTCAAAAGGAATAGGCAGAGCCTGTTCGGAAATTTTTCTGAAGAATAATTATACTGTTGTTAATGCATCACGGACTGATATCAATCCTTTAAAAAACAAAAACTGTCATTTTATAAAAACAGATGTTTCATCCGAAAAGGATGTGAAGAGACTCTTTGAAAAGGTTATAAAAGAATTTAACAGAGTTGATGTCCTGATCTGCAATGCAGGTTTCGGCAGATTTTCAAATCTTGCGGATTCAAAGACGGAAGATTTTGATGAGATGTTCGCTGTCAATGTTAAGGGAGTGTATCTGTGCAACAGATACGTTCTGAAATCTATGCTTAATAAAAAAAGCGGTACAATAATCAATATTTCCTCGATAGCAGGAAAGAACGGCATTGCCACAGCATCTGTATACAGCGCAACAAAACATGCTGTAATGGGATTGTCATCTTCTCTGATGAGCGAAGTCAGAAAAGACAACATCAGGGTAGTTGCAGTCTGTCCTGGATCGGTAGATACGAATTTTTTTGATGACCCGAGCGCATTACTGAGCGCAAGACGGAATACAATTTTATCGGCAAAAGACGTTGCAGAAGTTTGTTTTCTGTCGGCGAATCTGCCTCAGAATGCAGTAATGAATGAAGTCGAAATAAGACCTCTCAATCCTGTTAAATAAAATCAGTAATTATAAGGTCTCCCGTCTGAAGTTAACGGAATATACTCCGGCAGAGAAGGGAAAAACTTCATCAGTAAAATTAAAAAACGGATCCCGGTATGTTTCAGGATCCGTTACAGAAGAATAATTCTTTTCTTAATACCGGGAAATTTATTTCATGAGAATCATTCTTTTTACAGAAGAGAAACCGCCCGATTCAAGTTTATAAAAGTACACACCGCTCGGCAGATTACCTGCATTAAAATCAACGGCATAGCTTCCTGACGACTGTCTTTCATTTACAAGTGAAGTGATTTTCCTGCCGAGAACATTAAAAACTTCAAGTGATACAAAACCTGTAACGGGAATTTTGTAACTTATTTCAGTAACAGGATTGAACGGATTAGGATAATTCTGACTGAGTTCAAATCCTTCCGGGATTTCCTGACTGATCTGATTTATTCCGACTGAATTAAGATCTATAATTGCAGACCAGATCTGATATACGCCTGTATGATCATCCATCCAGACCGGATAAAGTTTATTATTGCCGGAAGTGATTCCGATGTTATCTCCCTGATTTCCGGAACCTGCACCTGTTACACCTTTAGGCTTAAAATTATGATCGCTTATAAGATAATCAGCCCACGAGTTTCCTCCGTCTGTTGACCGTGACATATAAACCTGCGCGGAATCAAGACTTAAATTTCTGTTATCAAAATAAATTACGTTTATTCCTCCGTTTTCATCTGCTCTTACAGCAGGCAGTATCTGAATTTTACCGTTATTCAGCTGATCCTGATTTACTCTTACACCCGGCGACCATGTCACGCCTTCATTTGTACTTCTGTGAAATACAATATCGGGGTCACTTCCCGCCGGAGAAAGATTTTTTTCTGCAGTTACAATGTATATCCAGCCGTTTCTGCTACCTCCGGATCTGTCAACATCCATTGCCGGATAACCGTTAACCCGGATTCCCCACGGTGAGAGAGAAGATGATTTAATTCCGTTGCAGTCATAAGCCGATTCATTCACAGTCCAGCTGACTCCTCCGTCCGTCGAATATCCGAATCCGATATAATCCTCATTAAAAGGAGAAGTCAGAATTGATGCTGCCCAGCTTACATAATATTTTCCCTGAGGTCCGATAACCATAGACGGGCCGAGTGACTGATGCCCCGATAAGGAATTATTCAGCTGAGCAGACGGAGTCCAGTTGACTCCCCCGTTTGTAGTATATGAGACAGCAATCGGAAAAGGATTTGTAAATCTGGTCCAGACAAGAAATGTTCTGCCGTAATAAGGACTTATTTGTATATCATCCGTTGCAGGACTTCCTTTATCCTGATCGTTTCCGGCAATGAGCAGATTGTTTGACCATGTCTGTCCCATGTTTGTCGAATAATTCGACCACATGCCGAGTATAAATCCTCCCTGATGAGTAAGAATGAATCTTCCGTCTTTATCAATAACCGGTCCCGGATCACCGCCGTGATTTGTTATGGGAGATCCGGAACATGTATCGCTTCCCGTCCAGTTTAATCCCCCGTTTGTTGTTACATATACTCCCTCGCTTCTGAATGAAGTATTTATTGTAAATGAACTTGCAAACATTATCAGAGGATTATTCGGATGCCTGACAATTGCAGGTTCAATCTGATTATTTCCCGACGGATGTATCCTGAAATTCGGGAACTGCGGAAATACATCATTTAAAGAAACTATTAAACAAAATTGAAAAATCAGAAAATGAATTTTCAGCATAAATTATTTTAAGGATTATTGGAAGTAATTGATAATTCTGACAACCTCCCTGTTAAAATTAAAATTTCTTATTTTTCCAGCGGGTCAATTATTTATTAAAAACATAAGACAGATTTATTCCTCCGAAAAAGTTATACGGAATCCCCGCTTCATAGAATTCAAGCCTGTCCGAATTTATCTGTATAAAAGCAACATACTTTTCATTTGTTATATTGCCGAGTCCTGCAAATCCCATGACCCTGAAATTATCGAAGTTCATATTTACTCCCAGCTGACTTCCAAGCAGTGTATAAGATTCGGTTTTATATTTTTCAAGATTTTTATCATCAACAAACATAGTTCCTATGCTCTGAACAGTAGCTTTTGCAAAGAAAGTATAATTCTTTTTATAAATATACTGATATGATACTTCTGCAGAAAAATTATTTTCGGGATTGCTCGGTTCTTTATTGCCCGAATAATCTTCTTCTGTAATCTGACCTTCGGCATCAATACTTCTTGCATTGTATGAATCATACCTGAAATTTGAATAAGTATAAGCAGCTTTTATATTCAGACCTTTGGCGACATCGGAATTTACGCCGAATTCCAGACCGGTTCTCTTAACCACTGCCGCATTTCTGTAAAATACATTTCCGTCAACTGTGAAGGGAATTATAGCATTGTCAATTTTTGTATCAAATAAAGTAAGTTCCAGGAATGTTCTCGAAAATACATCGCTTCTTTTATTGATAATTTCGCCTTTATATCCGAGTTCATAACTGAATGTTTTCTGCGGCTCCAGATCCGGATTAATCAGCTTGTAACCATTGTCGGATGAAAAAGGAAAGTTATCCAGTTCATTGTTTGCCGGTGTATCAAATCCGAATCCAAACGAACCGTAAACAGACATCACAGGAGTAAACTTGTAATTCAGTGCAAACTTGGGAGTGAAACTGTCAAATAATCTTGATGTATCTTTATAACTTGCCAGAAGATCCGATGCGGAAATATTTACCCTGTCATATCTTCCCGTAACAAGCAGTGAAAAATAATCCTTGTAAATGTAATACTGCTCGGTGAAATACAGGCCTATATTCGAAATAGTTTCATCAGTAAGAGTCTGAAGTTCATCACCCTTTATACCGCCGATATTGTTGAATTCATTTATCGGTCCGGTCTGATAATAAAAATCACCGCCTACTGAAAATTCATTGTTCTGTTTCCCTATTTTAGTCTGATTTATATACCTGAAATTTGAACCGACTCCGTATCTCGTGAAAATTCTGTAAGTAGCAGCAGTACGGGTCAGATCTTTAATTGTACCGTAGCCTGTTATTTCGATAAAATTGTTGTTATTCTTTCCGAATTTAGTGTTATAAGTAATTCCTAATCTGCCTTTATTTGAAATACGTTTTGCATCCCTGCTGTTATCTCTCGGATTTGCCTGAAGATAATTCTGATCAAACTGTTCAAGCGTCAGCGAACCCGGAAGCTTTATAAGCCCGTTTACATAATATCCGTAAATTGAAACAGTAGAAACAGGATTAAGGTCTGCTTCATAAATTGAATTGAATCTTGACTGATATTCCTGACTGTGCTGACGGTATCCGTTGTAATTTTCATAACTGTATGCAGCCATGAATCTCTCATCATTGGATGTCAGACCGAATTTTAGACCGTTTTTTCTCAGATCGTATGAACCGAATTCATTATCTGAAAGAACAAATGGTCTCGGAAAATACTTATCCGTGAAAAAGTTAATGACACCGCCAGGTGCATTTGTATAAAGCGATGTCATGTTGCCCTTTGTTACTTCAATCTTGCTTATCGCCATAAAATCCAGCGCTTCAAGTCTTGTCTGACCGTCAGGCTCTGATTCCGGTATCCCGTCAAGCAGTATTCTCACTCCCCTGATTCCTGTGTTTGATCTTGTACCGAATCCTCTTATGGATACTCTTACATCATGATTCCCGTATCTCGGCTGCAGCCATAATCCGGGAATATTTGTAAGTACATCGTTCATACCCATTTTTCTTGTTGACTTCCACTGACTCTGATTGACTCTCTGTACTGAAAATGGAATATCAATCAGTTTCTGCTCTGTTCTTGTTGCCGATATTACTACTTCATCAACTTCGTAATCCGTAGTATCTATTGCTTCCTGAGCAAATAATACTTCTGTTGAAAGTACGGATATTACTGCAAGTATTATTATTAGTGTTTTCATGATATTTATATTATATAGTAAAATAGCATATAGTATTAAGATTTAAAATGTGAATAAAATAGCATTTATTAGTATTGAAAAAGGTAAATAAATCCTTATAATACTATCTCCTTTCATATTCTAACAAATACATCTTTAAAGTTATTCCCTGATTTGTATACAAATTGCAGATTTTTCCGGTACAGAATCCGGTTTCCGGTTAATTCAACCATGCCAGAGAAAAGTATACAAACTGAATTCAGGATTTGGATTGTAATTATATAGTATACAAAATTACTTCAGTATATTCACGGAATGCCGGTATATGAACCCTTAATACAGATTAATAAGCTATATTAAATAAAATCATTCAGCACTTAAAAAAAAGTTGAATTTGTTAAATTATAATTCTAACTTGTATAAAAATTTAATAAAACTGGCAATTCTTCTTTGCTGAACAATCCAATAATTGTATACTACTTTTATAACATCCGAAATTTTTATAATTCATTTTAAAATTCAACAATTAACGAAAGGGAAATAATCTAAATGAAAAAATATTTATTCCTTCTCGCCGCTGTTACCGTTTCTTATTTTATAGTTACAGGTCAGAGCACTCAGGATAATTCCGTTAAATGGAATATCGCTCCTGAAATGACGAGAGTAGTTCCGGACGGAGAATATATTAATCTTCCGCAGAACAGCAACATTGTTTTCAGTACAGAAAACAGAAAAGTTTACACAAACAACGGGATTTATGATGTAACTCCTAATTTCAGAGTCCATCCGAGTGCAGGAACGCAGAGTGAAGTTCCAATCGTAAGACATCCTACAAATCCCCTGATAATGCTTGCTTCTGCAAATACATTCAGAGGCGGATCTACATTCAGCACGGGTGTTTATGTCACGACAGACGGAGGGATTTCATGGTTCGGAAGCGATACGCTTAATAACGGAGGTTTCAGTTACGGTGATCCGGGTCCGATGATAGACAAAGACGGCAGAATGCTTATGTCTTATATTACAACAGCAGGATCAATGGGTGCAAGTTATTCCACAAACAACGGAATCAACTGGGCTCCGACAGTTACTTTCCCCGGCGCAAGTTCAAGCGCAGATAAGAATTTATCCGGAACTGATGACGCGCCGTCAAGTCCGTATTACGGAAGAAGTTACACAGTTTATACTGAATTTTCAGGAACTTATACAAACAGAATAGTTTTATCATATACTTCCAACGGCGGAGTAAGCTGGTCATCAGTTGCTCCTGTCAGTCCTCCGGTTGCATCCGGACATCATCATCAGGGATGCGACGTAAGAGTCGGACCTAACGGTGAAGTTTATGTAGTCTGGGCAAACTGTACAACTAACGGACAGAACTCAACCGAAGATTCGCTTGGTTTTGCAAAATCAACAAACGGCGGTGTTAACTGGGTTGTTGCAAAGAATAATGCAGACAACATGAACGGAATCAGAAGTGCTGGTTTATTTAACAGCATCAGAACCAACGGTTTCCCGAGAATTGACGTTGACAGAAGCGGCGGTCCGAGAAACGGATGGATTTATGTGGTTTCATCCGAAAAATCAGTAGCTCCGGCTACAGATGTTGCAGATGCTATTCTTCACAAGTCCACTGACGGAGGAACTACATGGACATCCGTAAGAGTAAATCAGGATGCTCCTGGCAACGGAAAGTATCAGTATTTTTCGGCTGTGAGAGTTGACGAAGCAGGCGGAGTCAATGTTGTTTATTATGATACAAGAAATACTCCGACAAATGATTCGGCGCAGGTTTATGTTTCAAGATCGCTTGACGGCGGCGTTACATGGGCTGACGTGCTTGTATCAGATCACAAGTTCAAGCCGAAACCTATTTCCGGACTTGCTTCGGGTTACCAGGGTGATTACATCGGCATTACTTCAGGAAACGGAAAAGCATGGCCTTACTGGGCGGATGATATTACAGGAATTTATCAGGCGTGGATTACCAGCATTATCGTTTCAACTTATCCTCTGAATGCATTTAACTTGAATACGCCTTCTGCAGGATCCAGGATTGAAACATTACCAAATAATACAACTCAATACAATTTTACATGGGATACTGCAGCATCAACGGCATCTTATAAATGGATTTTCGGAAACCCGACTCCAACTCCGAGAAAAATCACACTGCTTCCTCTTGGAAATAATCTTACAGTTACAAGCGGACAGCTGGATAATATTCTGGCAGGTCTCGGTGTTGCTCAGGGAGATTCTCTCGTAGGACAATGGGATGTATGGTCATTCAGGAATAACGCGGAAAATGATTCTCTCAAAGCCGCCAACGGTCCGAGAACAATTACGCTTAAAAGAAAAAAACCTCTGCTGACGGCATTTAATCTTGTATCACCGCCGACCAATACGACAATATTAACTTTAGTATCCAATACAACTCCTGTTAACATTAACTGGACAAAATCTGGTGAAGCAGTAAAGTACAAATGGATTTATGCAAGTCCGAATTTCTCTTCACAGTCAAATGTCAAATTCAATGTTCAGTCAAATAACGGCGGATATGATTCGGTTCTGACTGTCAGAAATTCACAGATTGATTCTCTCCTTGCGGGAATTTCAGTATTACCCGGAGATTCATCCGTAGGTCAGTGGAGAGTTTACGGATACAGCGCTGCTGATTCTCTTTCTTCGGTTCAGACTTATAATATTACATTAAGAAGAGGAATTGCTCCGACTATTACAACCACTCTTGATTCAATAGTTGTAAATCTTCCCGTAAATCAGACAACAACAAGAAATTTCTCGATTGGAAACTCAGGTCAGTTTCCGCTTAACTGGGTTGTAACGGAATCTTCCATTTCGCTTGACAATCTTTCAGTAAATAAAACTGATGCTGACAGAATAAATGCGCTTCAGGCAAATCAGCCGAAAGGCGCTCCGGATATTTATCACGGCGAAGATGTTACGGACAGTCAGGGCGGACCGGACGGATTCGGATATACATGGATTGACAGC
>JAEUSI010000133.1 GCA_016788375.1 Ignavibacteria bacterium
GGATCCCTTGTCCGAACTTGTAAAGATTGATGCAAAGTCAATCGGAGTCGGGCAGTATCAGCATGATGTAGATCAGGAAAATCTGAAAGAAAGCCTTGAACAGACAGTAAGCATTGCGGTAAATACAGTAGGAGTTAATCTAAACACCTCAGGAATGCATCTGCTGAAATATGTTTCCGGAATAGGAAACAGGACGGCAGAGGCGATAATAAAATACCGTCATGATAACGGACCCTTCAGATCCAGAAAAGAACTTATGAAAGTCAAAGGTTTCGGCAGCAAAGTATTCGAGCAGTCAGCGGGATTTCTGAGAATACCCGGAGCAGAAAATCCTTTGGACAACAGCGCAGTTCATCCGGAAAGTTATTTTATCGTGGATAAAATAGCCGGTGATACCGGCATGCAGGTTACTGAATTAATCGGATCGGAGGAAGCAGTTAAGCAGATTGATATTAAAAAATATGTAACTGATAAAACGGGACTGCCGACGCTTGAAGATATAATGAATGAGCTGAGAAAACCCGGTCTTGATCCGAGAGGCAAAGCGGAAGTATTCTCATTTGCGGAATCGGTAAAAGACATAGATGATCTTGCCGTTGATATGCGGCTGCCCGGAGTAATTACAAATCTGACTAAGTTCGGAGCATTTGTCAATATCGGAATAAAGGAAAACGGACTGCTTCATATTTCGAAAATAAGCAGCGGAAAATTTATCAGGGACCCTTCGGAAGTTCTTAAGTTAAATCAGAAAGTAACCGTGAAAATTATCAGTATAGACAGGGAAAGAAAAAGGATTCAGCTGTCAATGACAGATTAATATTTCAGAAACAGAATTTGAATAAGCTTAACTGGCAGAACAATTCAGGATTTACAAAATATTGATTAAATAAAACCGCAGATCAGGCGGGTGAGGAGATAAGTAATATGGATGATTCATTTAAGGAATCATTATGGAAACAATTCGGCGCATCAATTGATATGTTCGAAAATGCATTGAAGCACTGTCCGGCAGAACTCTGGAATACAGATTCAAAATTCTGGTACATTGCATATCACACATTATTTTTTCTGGATTATTATCTTACAAGAGAGCCGGATAAGTTCATGCCGCCTCCGCAATTCTCGCTTTCCGAATTTGATCCGGACGGAACTCTGCCTGAGAGGGTTTACAGTAAAGAAGAACTGACCGGATATACAAACCACTGCAGGAATAAATGCAGAGAAATGATTGCAGGACTGAATGATGCAAATGCATCTGAGAGATGGATTAATGAATACAGGAATTACAGTATATTTGAAATACTGATTTACAATCTGCGTCATGTTCAGCATCATGCGGGGCAGCTGAATCTGCTGCTCAGGCAGGGGATGAACAGCGCGCCGGACTGGGTGTCAAGGACAAAGGTAAATCTGAGTAATGAATAAGAAAGTATGTATTAAAACGGAGTATCTGTAATAATTAAGCAGGTTATGAAAAAATTATTAATAATTATTTTAATGACAGGCAGCTATCATATACTGAAAGGGCAGAATTCAGAAACCATGCAGAATAAATTTAATTTCAAATCACTTTACAGTTATGCAATACAGGAGGATGTAAAGTCTCTTCTTTATGTGCTTGATACGCTGCCGGATACAGAACTGAACGGAGAAGAAATCCTGATTAAAGAAAAATATTACAGACGTTTCAGAACACAAGATGAAGTTTATGAATACAATACGGCGGATAAACTGATTAAGGATATGACAGATATATACACAAATTACTGGAAATCTGTTCTGCTTAAACAGAAATCCGTTGCCGAAGCGGATACGGTATTAATTAATAATCTTAAAAATTATCTTCTTGAAAATTCCGGCGGCGGAAATTACAGGGACAATACAGAAATTAACTCAGATCCGCTTAAATATTTCTCCGGCCTGCTTACCGGAAAAGGTTACTTCTGCAATGTTGAAGGAAAGACGGGGAATCTGTATGATATTTATATCTGGAGGACACAGGATACAACTGATTTTAATGTTGATCTGCCGGATGAAAATATTAGAGTCAGTGTAATATTTATGAAAGACATCATAACACTCGGTTGGGAAGAATATGCGACATTCGGATATCATTATCCGGGCGGCTGGCCGAAGGACAGTGTATTGTACTGTGTTGCAAAGGCATATAACACATCGGAAGAAAAATTTACTGTAAGTTACCTCACACATGAAGCGCAGCATTTTCAGGACATTAAAAAGTATGAAGAAATTCCCTCATGGCATTTTGAGTACAGGGCGAAACTGGCTGAATTAAGCAGGGCAGATGAAACTATGTACAAACTTCTTGCCGCTTTTATCAGAGGCGCAAAAAACGACAGCACTCTTTCTCATCCTTACGCCGAATACTGCGTTATCAGGGACCTGTCGAAAAAGATATTCGGCGATGAATTTGTTTCAGATACCGGGAAATGGGAATCAGTGGATATTGAATTAATTAACAGGAGCAGCGCTGAACTGCTCCGTTATGATACATCACTGCTCATTTTGAAAAAAGATTAAACCGGAAAATTAAATTCTGTTCTGATTTCTGAATATAAATTGTCAAAGGAAATATTTAAAATTGCATGTAACCAAACACTAACTAAAACAATAAATATGAAAAATCTGAATTCAATCGGACTCGACAGCACAAAATCAAAACAGCTTGCAGAAAAGCTTAATTTACTGCTTGCAAACTATTCTGTATTTTATCAGAATACAAGAGGATATCACTGGAATATAAAGGGGCAGAAGTTCTTTGAACTTCATCTGAAATTTGAAGAATTGTACAATGATCTTTTTATTAAAATAGATGAAGTTGCCGAAAGAATACTTACACTCGGCTATTCACCTGATCACAGATATTCCGTTTACATGAAAAAATCCGGTATCAAGGAAAGCACTCAGGTATCAGACGGAATAAAAGCAGTCGGGGATATTCTGAATTCTTTCAAAACATTAATAACTCTTCAGAGGGAAATACTGCTTTTGTCGGAAGAGGCAGAGGATGAAGGAACAAATGCACTGATGAGCGATTATATCAGAGCGCAGGAAAAACTTGTCTGGATGTATTCTTCATTTTTAGGTAAATAGTATTTCCCTTCAGCGGCATAATCCGGATAACTTTAACCTGAAATCAACTGACAAATGAAATTATCAGCAATTCAGGAATTACAGTAAAATTATGGATGTAAAACAGTCATATAACATCTGGGCAGAGCAGTATGATACAGATGAAAATAAAACGAGAGATCTTGAAGCTGTATCGCTTAAAGAAACTGTTCCGGAAACAATGTTTGAAAACTGTCTTGAAATCGGATGCGGTACGGGTAAAAATACAGTTCATCTGCTGACAAAGGCGAAGCATATTACTGCAGTTGATTTTTCTGAAGAAATGCTGAACAAAGCAAAAGAAAAAATCCGGTCTGAGGAAGTTATCTTTATAAAATATGACATAACTGAAGATTGGAATTTTGCGGACAGAAAATATGATCTGATTACATTCAGTCTTGTGCTTGAACACATAGAAAATCTGAATCAGATATACCTGAAAATTTCTGAAATAATAAAACCCGGAGGGTATGTTTACTTCGGAGAACTGCATCCGTTCAGGCAGTATAACGGAACAAAGGCACGATTTGAAAAAGACAACAGCACGCACATCTTAAAATGTTTTAATCACAGCCTTTCGGATTTTATTCAGCCCGCTTTGAAATACGGATTTGAAATATCGGATTTAAGAGAATATTATGATGACAATAACAGAGCAGGCATTCCGAGAATACTTGCAATACTTTTAAGAAAGAAATGAATTAAAAATCTTAATTACTATCGGACATGAAAAAATTTAACACAGAAGATGCAAAATCAATCGGGGAAGAACTCGGCATAAACTGGAAAGAAATAAATATAGACGAGTTCACAAAAGGAGTAAACGTTGAGCTTGAGCACGGCTCGAGATATCCCGAAACTAACGTAACAAACAACGACAGGAATCTGACGGGAAAAATTGCATGGGCTCATCTGAAGGAATTTCCGGATTATTACACGAGACTGGAAAAGATGGAAAAGGAAGCAGATGATTACTGGAAAAATAACAGGAAGTAAATGACATATAGCATAATTCCTGATAAATTCACATCTGTCCAAAACGTTGTACTAAATCCTTGAGATTTAAGATAGTCGCTTTTCTTTTGAGCGATCAAAAGAAAAGCTCCGCAAAAGAAAAATCGCCCGCTGGTGATAAATTGCCTGAAATTCTTTCGCACTGGCTGCAAGAATTTCAACTCCTCGCTCACTTCGTTCGCTCGTCAGACAGGAAATTCTTGCTGACGCCAATGCTCAGAATTTTTTAACGGCAATTTATCACAGGCGGGTTTGTTTGCGATTTGATGCGAGAGTATCCGGCATGTATTACATTTAATTAATTTATATAATCACCTGAATTGCTGTGCGGGGAACTGAATCCCTTCCCAAGCCGGGGTTTGGGAAGGAGAGAAAATTTCACCCCTTCGGGGTTTTGTATAATATTTTTTTTCATTTCTATAATAATTGCATCCCTTCGGGATTAGAAAAGGGGAACATCGAAATCTTTCAGAACACTCAAACTCCGTTTCCGCAGTGTGCTTCGCAGTTAATTTACTCCGGTATTAATTTGTACAAATGCGAAGTCACCTTGCGGGGACAGAAAAAGATTCTATCTTTGAAGGTTTATAACTTAGAGTCTTTGAGACTTTGAGGATTATCTTTGTTTTCACATACACTCAGGAGATTGGGAAAGAAAGTAAATATTTAATATTTACGTTTTGCGGTAAATAGGATTTTAATATGAACATTTTAGAAAGAGTTGAATTATAATATTAATTTATCAGACAAATCTGTTGATTTTATTTATCATAATTAACATATTTTAAAAAACATCTTATGAAGCTCATTACAGGAATTTTCATTTTATTATTATTTATACAGATTAATAAATCAGAAGCGCAGACGCCGCCGAGAGTAGTTTATTTTACTCCGCAGAGGCAGGTAATAAATGCGCCGAGGAACACGCAGGTAATAGTTTCATTTAACGAACCGATTAATCCTTCTTCAGTAAATAATTTTACATTTCAGGTATTCGGAAAATTATCCGGACCGGTAAACGGAACGCTTGAAGTTATCAACGGTAACAAACAGGTTAAATTCACTCCTCTGATTGACTTTCTTGCAGGAGAATGGATAACAGTAACGCTGACAAAGGGAATTCAGAGCATGGCGAATGTTCATATGGAGAAAGGATTTGTATGGAATTTCTGGACGAAAGCTGAGGCGGGAACATTGCAGCAGTCCCGGATTGCGACAATTCCGGTCAGGCGATCAGGCGAAGGGCTTATTCAGTGTTACGGCGCGCTCGGAATGGATTTTAATGACGACAGGAAAACAGACCTTGCGGTTGTAAATGAAGTTTCGAGAGATTTCAGAATATTCCTTAATAACGGAACCGGCTTTGATACAATGTATTCGGTTTATCCGCTGCCGGCGGGAAATTATCCCAGCCCGAGCGAAGCTGCAGATTTTAACCGTGACGGAAAAATTGACATATTAATAGGCAATGCGGGAAACAGTATACTGAGTCTCTTTACAGGAAACGGAAATGCAGTGTTTCAGCCGGAAGTTGCCTATACTGCTTCAAACAATGTAAGAGGAGTTGCAGTCTGCGACTTAAACGGTGACGGATATTTTGATGCAGTAACTGCAAACCGGGGAGGGAATAATATTTCAATATTTATAAATAACGGAAACGGTACATTCGCATCAGCTGTAAACATAAATACTCCCGGCTCGCAGGAAACCGCTGTAATGCTGACAGATGCAAATAACGACGGAATACCTGATGCGTTTATCGGATGTTACAACAGCAAGGAAATTGTTCTGATGCTCGGAGACGGTGAAGGGAATTTTACATATTCATCAAGATCGGATCTTGTAGGAAGTCCGTGGGCAATTGCTGTCGGGGATATCAACGGTGACGGTAATGCTGATGTAGCCGCGGCACTGTCGAGTTATAACAGAATGGGAGTAATATTCGGCAACGGCGCGGGAGGACTGGGAGCAGTCACAACATATGTATCCGGATCATTTCCTCTGGCGCAGGATATCGGCGATCTTGACGGTGATAATGATCTTGACCTTATTACAAGCAATTATATCGGAGCGAATTTTTATGTATTTAAAAACAACGGCAGCGGAAGTTTTACGGGAAGTCCCGTTATACTTCCTGCTTCGAGCTCGGGCTCGTGTATTACAGTTCATGACAGGGACAATGACGGAGATCTTGACATGGCGGGTATTGACGAAGTGGATGACCTGCTGTTTATATTTAACAACGGAACAACAGGCGTAAGTACTGTCTCAGGAGAAATACCTTTGTCTTATTCGCTTAAGCAGAATTATCCGAATCCGTTTAATCCTGTTACGAGAATAGATTATGATATTGCTGTTCCGGGAGAAACTGTATTAAACGTTTATGATATACTCGGCAATAAAGTCAGAACACTTGTAAATGAATTTCAGAATGCCGGAAAATACAGTGTAGAATTTTCAGGAGAGACGCTTTCAAGCGGTGTATATTACATTAATATTTCATCGGGCGAATTTTCGGAAACGAAGTCTATGATACTACTGAAATAGATATTAATCTGAATAATATGCACAGCCGGGTATCAGTATATATGAATCTGATAAACCGTCAGCTTTTAAGTTTAGTATCGTAAAAATGCCGGAAGCTTCTTTTAATTTCATCTCTGACTTCCCTGTATTCATTTAAAATTTCTTCTTTAGTTCCCTTCGCTTCATACGGGTCAACGAATCCGAGATGAATATTATTCTTAACCTTACCGGTAAAGACCGGACAGGATTCTTTGGCATTATCGCAGACGGTAATGACATAATCGAATGTTTCACCCGTAAACAAACTCACATCTTTCGGCACGCCTTTGCTTACATCAATGCCTGCTTCATTCATGACAACAACAGTATTCGGATTGATTTTTTCAGCGGGATTTACTCCGGCGGAATAAACTTCAAGACCCGGATCAAATGATTTAAGAAAACCTTCCGCCATCTGGCTTCTGCAGGAATTTCCAGTGCAGAGTATAAGTACCTTCTTGCTCATATTAAATTATTGATTCAGAGATAATTCATCAAATATAGTAAAATAAATACAATATGTGTTTTAAATTTGTATTAAATATAGAGCTGATGATCGGAAAAATTAAATAATATAATCATAATACAAATGTGCGGATCTCATCAGCATGTAGAGACGCCCAAATTGGGCGTCTCTACGTTGTGAATGTAAGGATAGAAGACGACGGGATTGAAGATCTATAGTTTGCTAAAGCAGGTTAAAGAAGGCAGAAGAATTCAAATTAAATATGAACATCATTGGAGCAACCCCACCCAGCCCTCCCCTTTGCGGGGACG
>JAEUSI010000134.1 GCA_016788375.1 Ignavibacteria bacterium
ACCTCATTAAAAATGTTTTTGACAGGCAGGAAAAGGTTCTTGAACTTTCCAAAATTGCTTCAGGCGCGCTTGTAAAATCTCATATAGAAGCAAAGACTGCCTGGGATAACGGAGCGTCTGAAGAGCAGATGAAACCTGTGCTTGAACTCATCAGACAGGCGCAGTGGAGATGGGATTTTGTTGCGGCAAGTCACGGAGGAAGTTTTCATGCGCCGCTGGAATGCGCGAGAATTCTCGGAAATTCCATTCAGAAATCCGAACAGGCGAGGATTTTACTTTCTGAAATTCTGACAAAACTAAATGTTAAATTACCCGTTCAGTATCCTGATATTTCAACAAAAGAAAAAGCTCAGCAGTATATCGGACTCGATATGAATAAATTAGCAGCCGATAAAAAAGTCTTTCTTGAAACTGTCGTTCCTCTATGGGATAAACAGGCGGAAGAAAGGCATGACAAGATGAAGGAAAAGTATTAAGATTAATTTTCCACGCTGATATATTTATCCCGGACTGTACTCTCCGGGATAAACTCAGTTTTTTTACCGAAATATTGTATACTATTTTATTTTAAATCTGATTACATTCGTATAAATTAAAGGAACATGGGAAATAATGAAAAGAAAAAACTCCAAAGTAAAAAAAATTGCCGAATACATCAGGAAAGAAATAATCAGCCGGCAGATAAAACCGGGTTCCCGGATAACCGAAGCAGAAATCTCAAAGATATTTGACGTCAGCAGAGTGCCTGTGAGGGAAGCTTTCAGAATTCTTCACAGCGAAGGCTATCTGAAAATGATTCCTAACAGGGGAAGTTTCGTCAGAAAAGTATCAAAAGAATATTTTAACGAAATTTCCGAAGTCTATTTCATAATTGCTCCAAAGCTTCTTAATGATTCCATTCCCAGATATACGGATAACACATTCAAAAAAGCTTCATCAGTGCTTGATAAAATCGAAACATGCAAAGACTTTAACAAAGTCAGTTATCTTATCTGGGATTTCGGAAAGGTAATTTACGGTCCGTCTAGACTGGATTTTATGAAATTTGTAATGGATGAAATTTATAAACACAACATAAGAGCATTAAGCGATGTGTTTGTGAAAAGTCCTGCGCTTAAATACGATGTAACAACTCACAGAAAATTTCTTGAACTGTGCCGTAAAAAAAAGATAAAGGAAGCTATAGCATTGTGGAATACTCACTTGAGGAAAGTTTCGGGTGAGATAAGAAAAAAACACGTAACTGAATAAGTTAAATTCCGAACATGTTGTTACTCGTCGGCAAAACTTTTTTTCTGAACTTTAATGTGAATGTCATTCACTTCCATTAAAGCGGCAGAGCCGTACCACGGATGAAGTTCCATTACCAGCACGCCTGCTTTAATAGCCGGATCTGTCGCCGTAAGTTCTCTCGCTTCATCAAGAGTCTGCACATTAAAAACATAAATTCCCCTGATTTCCTGATTATCCATAAACGGTCCGGCAAGTATCAGCTTTCCTTCTTCGGCAAGTCTGATTATGTTTTTCATATGTTCCGCCTGAAGTTTGTTTACTTCATCTTCATCTTTCATGCTTGTATTTCCCGATTTTAAAAAAGCCATTACATATTTCTTCATTCCGTAATCATCTGCGCCAAGCTTCTGAGCGTATAGTGAATCGTAAGTTATAGATTTCATGATGTTTTCTTTTTGTGCATATAATTGATTGAATCCGGTCTGAACAACTAAAACTAGAATCAGGATTATTGTTTTCATTTATGAGTGATTAGTTAATTTAATAAATCAGAACTTTACCAGTTCCCGGAGTTTATTTTCAAAAACATTTTTCCGGAAAAAATTCTCTTCAAGCGAAGGTGCAAAAGGAACGGGCGTATCAAGACTTCCGCTTCTCATTACAGGAGCATCAAGATATCTGAAACAATATTCTGAAATATGAGCGGATATTTCCGCGCCTATTCCGCCGGTAAGCGTGTCCTCATGAAGTATGATTACTTTGCCGGTTTTTCTGACACTTTCTTCAATTGTATTTTTATCCCACGGAATAAGTGTTCGCAGGTCAATAAGCTCGGCGGAAAATCCGGGATTTTCACCGAGGATTTTTAATGCCCAGTGAACTCCCATTCCGTATGTTACAACCGTAACATCGCTGCCTTCCAGTACAATCCTTGCCTTTCCGGTTTCAACCGTGTAATAATCATCGGGAATTTCTTCCGTAATGCTTCTGTACAATGCTTTATGCTCAAAGAACAATACCGGATTTATGTCGTTTATCGCTTCTGCTATCATTCCTTTTGCGTCATAGGGACTGGATGGATAAAATATTTTCAGTCCGGGTGTATGAAAGAACCAGGCTTCATTTGACTGTGAATGAAACGGACCCGCACCGACTCCTGCTCCGCAGGGCATTCTGATTACCACATCTGCATTCTGTCCCCACCTGTAATGTATCTTTGCAAGATTGTTTACAATCTGATTGAATCCGCTTGTAACAAAATCTGCGAACTGCATTTCTACCACTGCTTTCATTCCTTTGACAGACAATCCCAGTCCCGCACCGACTATCGCCGACTCGCATAAAGGAGTATTTCTGATTCTCTCTTTGCCGAATTCTTTGTAAAAGTTTTCCGTTATTTTAAAGACTCCGCCGTATTCCGCAATGTCCTGCCCCATTATTACAAGATTATCATACTTCTGCAATGACTGCCTTAGCCCGTCTGAGACAGCGTCAATAAGACGTTTCGGAGATTTTTTTCCGCTGACGGGAAAAATAATCTTCTGTTCATAAGGTGCAAAAACGTCCTGAAGTTCTTTTTCCGTGTCCGGGATAACTTCCGGTTCCGCAAATGTCTCGTCGAGAGCTTTATCAATTTCATTTTTGTAATCGGATCTGATTTTTTTAATCAGATTTTCATCCAGAATACCTTCATCTGAAAGAAAACTTTCATAATTCATAACCGGATCTTTCTTTGCCCATTCGGTAAATAGTTCTTTCGGAACATACTTTGTTCCTGATGCTTCTTCGTGTCCGCGCATTCTGAATGTCTTGCATTCAAGCAGCAACGGCCTCGGCTGATTTTTTATTGATTCGGAATATGTTTTTATGGTATCGTAAACTGTCAGAATATTGTTTCCGTCAATCTGAAGCGATTCCATTCCGTAACCGGGTCCTTTGTCCGAAAGATCTTCGCATTTATACTGTTCGTTCAGAGGTGTTGATAATCCGTATCCGTTGTTTTCTATCACAAATATTACAGGCAGATTCCAGACTGCCGCCACATTCAGCGCTTCATGAAAATCTCCTTCGCTGGTTCCTCCGTCTCCGGTAAAAACAACTGTAACTTTCTTTTCCTTTTTAAGCAGGCTTGCAAGCGCTATTCCGTCTGCAATTCCCAGCTGAGGTCCGAGATGCGAAATCATTCCCACTATGTGGTAATCATTTGTTCCGAAATGAAATGACCGCTCCCGTCCTTTTGAGAATCCGTTATATTTTCCCTGAAGCTGCTTGAACAGCCTGTCAAGCGGCAGTCCTCTTACCGTAAATACCCCGAGATTTCTGTGCATTGGAAGAATGTATTCGTCACTGTCAAGCGCCATTGCAACACCGGCTGAAATCGCTTCCTGTCCTATTCCCGAAAACCACTTTGTGATTTTACCCTTCCGCAGCAGCAAAAGCATCTTCTCTTCGATCATTCTAGGCAGCAATATTGATTTGTATAAACTAAGCAGTGTGCTGTCGTCATAATTCATTCTGTCAAATATCATGTTTCTTTTCTTGCTTTCAGACTTGTCGGTTAAAGACTGAGTTTCCATATTTTTCGGGAATTAAGTGTAAGTTTTTATTTCAGTTAAAATAACAATTGACAGTATGATTTGAAATGAAGTTATTAAAACAAAAGGCAGGGTTTACCTGCCTTTGAATACCAGCGCAGCCGGATTTGTATATTAAGCTTCCGGAGTAAAGGTTCTTGTCAGAAGTTCATTGTCAAGAGTAAGCAGTCCGAGACCTTCCCCGTTTATCAGCTTAAGCTTTGCGATAAGCTTTGACATTGTTGCTTCCTCTTCAACCTGCTCGTCCACATACCATTCAAGAAAACTCTTTACTGAATGGTCATTTTCCTTTATTGCAATATCCATCAGTTCGTTAATGCTTTTTGTAATGTATCTTTCATGGTCCAGAGCTTCTTCAATAAGTTTTATGACAGACTTGAAATCGGCTCTTGGCTCTTTCAGAGCTTTTAACAGCACGCGTCCTCCTTTATCATGAACAAAGTTAAACATTTTCATTGCATGAAAATGCTCTTCCTGTGCCTGTACGTTGAAATAATTTGCAAATCCCTCCAGCTCTACGGATTCTAGATATGCCGACATTGACAGATAAAAATATTCCGAAAAGAATTCCCTGTTTATCTGTTCGTTCAGAGCATCCTGCAGTTTTCTTGATAACATATTATTAATCTCCTGTTTAGTTTTTATGAAAATAACTATTTGATTTTACAGTTTAAATGTTTATTTATTCTGAATCTGAATTTTTAAGTCTGTTCTGTACTCAATCCGGGCTGTCTGTCCAGATAATAATCTTCAATCCCGAATTCCTCCTTTATCCCGTTTATTTCTGCAAGCTTCTCCGGGTTTTTATCGCACGATTTAACCGCAGTTATCATCGTATTCTTTGCAGTATGCTCGGTTGAAATAAATTCGAATACTTTTGTTTCGTATCCGTAATACTCCAGTGTCATTGCGCGCAATCCGTCTGTAAGCATCGAAGCCAGTCTTTCTTCATGTATCCCGTATTTAAAAATTCCCGCCAGTTTGTCCGGAATTACGATTTTTTTCCGCACATATTTCTGACAGCAGGGCGCAAGAATTATTATTCCGGCATTCGCTTCCAGTGCTTTTATTACCGCATCATCGGTTGCTGTGTCACAGGCATGAAGAGCAACCGCTATGTCACAGTCAGTGCCTGCATAACCGGTAATATCTCCTGTAATAAATTTCAATCCTTCATATCCGCATTTAACTGCTGCTTCATTCGACAGATTCACGAGTTCGGTTTTCTTTTCTATACCCGTAATGCAGACTTTTTTATCAGCAGTGTTTTTAAAATAATCATAGATCGCAAAAGTGAGATAGCTCTTGCCAGAACCCAGATCGGTAATTCTGATCTCATCTTTCTTTTGAAGCTCCGACGCTTTATACAGTGAATCAAGTATTTCAATAAACTTATCCACCTGTCTGAATTTACTGTATTTATCGGATTTTATTTTACCTTCGGCATCTGAAATGCCGAGCAGTTTGAGATAAACTGAATCTTCGCTTACAAATCTGTTTTTTATTTTGTTGTGAACTTCAGCCGCGGCAGTTGTAAATACAGGCTTTCTTATATGAAGCTGAGGTATTCTCTTTTTGGAATAATCAACAGAGTAATCCTTTTCCGTCGTAAAAAGCACCGCGCTCAGAAAATCCTTTCCGAGAATTTCATCCGATAATCTTATGCCTTCTTCAAATCCGTAATTTTTTACTATGTCCTTTGTGCTGTATCTGAATTTAAACGAAAGCTTGTTGCCTTCTTTTGTTTCAATTCTGCTCACGAGTATTTTTTCAAACTCTTTATCCCCGCCTCTGTATTTTCCGAATGTAAGCTTGACAAAATTATTGTCCGTCAGGCTTTTTCTGAAATAATTTCTGAACTCTTCTTTTACATTTTCCATCTGATTAAAATTTACTTCAGTAAAAAACTATACAACCTTTACACATCCGCTGATTTTTTTTGCTTCCGTCACTAATTCGTTTATATCACATTCCCTGTTTCCGCTGACAAGCGCAACTCCCATTCTTCTTTGCATTCGGGAAAACGGTTTTCCGAATATTCTGACATCAGAATTTTTAATTTTCAGAGCTTCAATTATGCCTGTGTATTCAGGCTCATCAGTACTGTCTCTCCCGGCAAGTATAACCGAACTTGCTCCGTTTCTTTCAAGTGTAATTTCATTAACAGGAAGTCCGAGTATCGCCCTGATGTGCAGTTCAAATTCGCTGAAATTCTGCGTTCCCGCTAGTGTTACCATGCCTGTATCATGAGGTCTCGGCGACAGTTCCGAAAAATATACTTCATCCCCAAGAAAAAATTCGACTCCCCATATCCCTGCTCCTGTCAGTGCTTCGGTAACCGCTCCGGCCATTTTTTTCGCTGTGTTCAGATGATCTTCGCTGATTTCGCACGGCTGCCAGCTTTCCTGATAATCACCTCTTTCTTGTCGATGACCTATTGGTGGGCAAAACAAAGTAATGCCATTTTTTTGTGTAACAGTTAATAAGGTAATTTCTGAATTAAATTTAATAAACTCTTCTACAATAACTTCTTTATAATCACCTCTCCCTTTTGAAGTAGCCGTTTTCCACGCAGTCTCGATTTCTTCCTCCGATCTGATCAGCGACTGTCCTTTTCCGGATGAAGACATCAGCGGCTTAATGACACAGGGAAGTTTTATTTTTGCAACTGCGGATTTGAGTTCTTCAAGTGAAGAAGCATACTCGTATTTTGCAGTCTTAAGTCCAAGCTGTTTTGATGCAAGGTCGCGGATCGCTTTTCTGTTCATGGTAAAATTCGCGGCTTTAGCGCTCGGAACAATCTGTATTCCCTTCCTTTCATATTCATAAAATTTTTCGGTTCTGATGGCTTCAATCTCCGGAACAATTATATCGGGTTTATGCTTATCCGTAATTCTGTCAAGTTCATCCCCGTCAAGCATGTTAATCACTTCGCTCTGATCACTGACCTGCATTGCCGGAGCGTTTTTGTAAGAATCAACAGCCACAACTTTCTGGCCAAGGCGCTTTGCTGCAATAGTAAATTCTTTTCCGAGTTCACCCGAACCCAGAAGCATAATTTTCCTGATCATGAATTTTCCTTCATGCTTTTTTCCATCTGAGCTTTAATAAATGCATGTCTTTCATGTCTGTCAAGTATATCCCTGACAATTTCATTATCGGCAATTGCCTGCCACTCGAGTATTTTACCGTCTTTAATCTTTGCCCTCCATGCTGCCGGAACTTCAAATCTGTCCTCATTGCCTGAATCCGCGGAATGAAATGTTCCTTTTGCGCTTCCGAAAAAACCGACCGTGTCATCAGTCAGAAGCGTATTCACTGATGTAATGTGATAATCCGGAAACCATCTGAAAAATCCCTGCCATGCCTTTTTCATTTCCTTCTTTCCTTTGATGACAATTCCCGATGAATCGGTGAATACATGATGATCCGACATTAATTTATAAATTCCGTCCACATCATGCCCGTTGATTTTTTCCAGAAAACTAATCGCCGTTTCTAATACTTCCATGTTATGAGTTTCTATTTCATTCTGTTTTGTATCTGAAATCTTTCCCAGATAAACAGTCTCCATCGGAACTTCCGTAATTTTATTTTTTACTTTCTTAATTTTAAAACATTTTGCATCAGGTCTTGAAGTGATTACA
>JAEUSI010000135.1 GCA_016788375.1 Ignavibacteria bacterium
ATGCATAACATTTATCTTCTCAACGGCCGTGTTAAATTCCTTCACCGACTTATTGTAATTATCAACGTCAGCCTGGGTGCGGTCGGCCGGTCGCTTGGCCTGCATGGCAGCATTCATTTTCTGAAAATTCTCCTGCTTCAGCTGTATATTGAAAAGGAATATTATGATCAGGCTCTTCTGATGATAGATTCGTTCAGGCATTTTCTGACAAGGGAAAAATCCATGCTCGATTCGATGAAAACTTCTGTTATGGAATTTCTTAAAATTACTTCTGACCTTGTCAGAATTAAATCAGCCGTTCCTGACAGTGATTATGATTTTAAAATTGAAAAAATTAAACAGGAAACCGAAAGTATGAGTAACAACAGATTCGGAATAAAACTCTGGCTTAAGGAAAAAGTAAATCAGCTTTAAACTGCATATTTGAAAAATAACTAAACTGAATCCCGGTATATTAAATCTTATGAGAAATAAATGATATGAAAATTGTAAATATGAATATTATCAGAATGAATAGATAAAAGGCTATAGAAACAAGAAGTACTACCCTTAAATATGAATATTCCTCCATTTCAATTCCGTTCAGTATCAGGTCAAACATAATTATGAATGTTTTAAGTACAATTCCTCCTGCAGCTATTCCTGTTACAAAATACAGAAACATTATTAACGCACCGGGATTTTTTATTCCGAATAAAAAATCCGCTGTAATATAAATCAGCATAAATCCTGAAAATACATTGAATATTATTATAAGGATTCCGGTGATTTTGCTGACAATTGTACGAAGTCTGTCATCATATGTGAAATACTTCTTTATTTTCTCCGGGATAATCACATATTCAAAATAAATAAACCTTCTGCATCCGGCAATGAAAATAGAAGCGTTCCATTAAGAATGAATTTCCCGTGATGATGCCGGGTTTATAAATAATAAAGCCGGATGATCTCTCAGCCGGCTGAGATAAATAACAAATTACGAATTACGTGTTACGAATTACGCTTGAATATCTAAAATCATAAATCAAAAATCTAATATCAGTAAATTCCAAATTAAGTCACGGCGTAACAGCATAAACTCCCGAAGCAGCATTATTCTCTACTATGCTCAGATCTCCAGCATCCACATAGTCATCACCGGTTACATCTGATTGCTCATACCCGGAAAGGGAATTTGCAGCGTCATTTTCAACCTGACTTAAATCACCTGCATCTATCGTACCGTCCTGATTTACATCACCGCTGTAAACTGCATATCTTACCGGTAAAGAATTTACCTGAATCATATTATCACCGTATGCCTGAGCGGATGCAGTGGTAAAATTGTAAACAAGATGAGATGAAGTAAAACTCTGAGTTGCACTGCTCCAGGTCTCGATTGAATTTCTGTGGCTCAGTTGAATATAATACGGAACTCCGTTTGCAGCATTTGAGAATGAAAATACTCCAAATCCTGATGATCCTCCGCCTGCGTCTTTTTCTGAACCGCTGCTTGCTAATGCACCTAATCCTAAAAGTACTTTTGAAGTATCAATTATACTGTATGGGAAAGAACTGTTTCTCAGATACGCTGTAACCGTGTCAGCTACCATAAAATCAGTTCCGGCGTCATAAAATCCCTGAATAAGTACAGTCAGGTATAAATTCATTACAGGCGGCGAAAGTATTTTGTATGATTTGACTGTACCGGTGACCGGAAATGCTGCGCTTGTTAAATTCACCGACGAAGGCGAAACAGCGAATGTTCCGCTGTTGATTGCGATAAACGGAGGAATATATTTGTCCTGCGCGACAAAAAAATACTGAATTGTATCGTTTACTGCAGGAGCTCCGTTCAGCAGGGAATAATTAATTGTAAAACTAAATGGGGAAGTGCTTCCCGAAGCAGATGAGTATTTCCATCCGGCAGTCGAATTCGTGTTATCGTTAAAAGTATTGGCATCTGTTTTTCTTTTGTAATATACTCTCGGACGGAATCCTGCTGAACCCTGAATTCCGCTCGAATCTGTAATAACAACATTTCCAAAAGTTCTGTTACTTAAACTGGTAGTGTCTGATAAATTTGTAAATGAAATTGCAGGAGGTCCTGAATCGGTAATCTTGTAACCTTTAAGAGTACCGCCAATCGGAAATGCGGCAGAAGTGAGATTAACCGAAGCAGGAGAAGATGCAAAAGTTCCCTGCACGATTTTTATATTCGGAATCGGCGCATTGTCCTGAGCTACAACAAAATAAACAAGTGTATCGGAAGTTTTTAACCCGCCGTAAATCAATGAATAGTTAATTACAAAATCAAAAGGTGATGTCGAGCCTGATGCTTCTGCATATTTCCACCCTTCAGTTGCATTAGTATTATCATTATACTGATTCAGATTGCTGAATTTTTTGAAATAAACTCTCGGACGCGTTCCTGCTGTGCCGTTAACACCGCTGACATCAGTAATTACAACATTAGTAAAATTTTTATTAGTCAAACTTGCAGTGTCAGCAATATTTGTAAAACTAATTACCGGCGCAATATTATCAGTAATTTTGTAATAATTTATTGATCCGGTAACCGGAAATGCTGCGCTTGTTAAGCTGTCATTATAAGGAGCTGAAGCAAATGTACCGCTGTTAATTCCAACGTGCACCGGACCGAAGCTTCTGATGTCCTGCGCAATTACAAAATACTGGATTGTATCCAGAACTGTGATTCCTCCGTTAAGCTTTGAATAATTTATTATGAACGTAAACGGTGAATTTGAATTGGATGCTTCAGAAAATTTCCATCCGTCAGTTGCATTTGTATTGTCATTAAAAATGTTTGAATCAGATTTCACTTTGTAATAAACTCTGGGACGGCTTCCCGATGTTCCGTTGACTCCGCTTGCATCGGTTATAGTAACTCCTGTCAGATATCTTGTACCTCCTCCAACACTGTCCGTTAAGGTTGTATATGAAATTGCCGGACCGTCATCATCATTTGTAATTGCTTTGAAACATCCGAATGGAACAGGAACATAGTTTGTGTAATATTTCCAGGGACTCAATCTCTGAAAAGGATTATTCACAGGGTTATATTCTACTCTTGCTCTCCATTTAAATTCCTTATTCTGTGCATATCCCGAAGCATCATGATTCAGATTAATTCCCTTTAAAGATGTTCCGAGATCTGTATTACTTCCTTCGCCAGTCTGTGATGTGCTGTTTGTAATAGTATCGCCGCTGAACGGAACACCGTTTGCTTTTGATTCGAAAACCAATTTCCCGTCAGCTCTTCCAAACGGACTCTTTGCAAATATATTTAATCTCACCTGACCGGCAGTTCCTGTACGTCCGCCTGAATATAAAATGTTTGTAGTTCCGGGTTCGTATTGTCTTACAGTTGACTGCAAACCATTACCTCCGTTTCCGTGATAGACAAATACCTGACCATTGTCAGTAAAACCATTATCATAATTTTGAGCACCAACAATAACATCAGAATATCCGTCACCATTAACATCACCGGCTGTTGATACACTGATTCCAAAATTTGCATTTGCCTGATCGCTTTCAGCTGACCAATCAGCATTTGACGGATTTCCGTTAGCACCGGGACCTGAAGGCGAACCGTACCAGCAGAATGCGCCTCCTTCATTGCTTTCACCATTATCATATAATCTCGCTCCAGCAATTATATCCGAATAACCGTCGCCGTTTACATCACCTGCAGTTGATACACTCCAGCCAAGCTGAGCTAAACCCTGATTACTTTCAGCATACCAGTTCGCATTAGAAGGAGTTCCGTTTGCAACGGGACCTGTTGCAGATCCATACCAGAGAAATACTAAGCCTTCATTTGAATTCCCGTTGTTATACAATACAGCACTAACTAAAATATCAGCAAATCCGTCTCCATTAACATCTCCCGCTGTAGATAAACTGAATCCAAATCTTCCGCTGTTCTGATCTGATTCCCCGGTCCAGTTTGCAGTTGCTGAAAGACCCATTGCTGATCCGTAATAAAGATTCACTCTTCCTTCATCAGTGTTTCCGTTATCATAATAAGATGAGCCGACTAAAATATCAGAATATCCGTCACCGTTTACATCGCCTGCAGTTGAAACTGCATTACCCATTTGGGCGGAATTCTGATCAGATTCTGCCGTCCAGTTTGCAGTTGCTGAAATTCCTGATGAAGATCCGTAATAAACAAAAACTTTTCCTTCATTTGTCTGTGAGTTATCATACTGGTCAGAACCTACTATTACATCAGAATAACCGTCGCCGTTTACATCGCCTGCTGTTGATACACTTGCTCCGAAATTCGCATCCGCCTGGTCACTTTCGACTGATGTGCTGAAAGTAAGATATGGCGTAAGCGCTGATCCAACATAAATGTATGCTCTTCCTTCATTGATTTGTCCGTTATTATAAAGCGGTGCGCCTATAATTACATCACCCTTACCGTCTCCGTTTACATCGCCTGCAGTAGATGCGCTGGATCCGAAATAAGCAGAATCCTGATTACCTTCTATGCTTGCAAACGCTATGGGCTTAAGTCCGTTTGCAGCGCCGCCGAATAAATATACGATTCCTTCATCAGTCTGACCTCCGTCAAAATATGGAGCGCTTACCAGTACATCAGAATAACCGTCTCCGTTTACATCACCGGCTGTAGAGACATTTGCTCCGAGAAAATCTGAACCTGCTGTTCCGGCTTTTGTAAAATTAGCTGTTTCTGACAATCCCGTCGGCGCTCCGTTAAATACATACGCCTGTCCTTCGTTGTTTTCACCGCTTTCATATAAATTTGCACCTGCAATTACATCAGAATAACCGTCACCGTTAATATCGCCTGCTGTAAAGACACTGTATCCAAATTGAGCACTATCCTGTCCGCTTACATATGTCCATCCGGCATTTCCTGTTGTTCCGTTTGTTCCTAAGTCAGAAGAAGAGCCATACCATAGAAATGCTCTGCCTTCATTAGTTTGTGTACTGTCATAATAAGGCGCACCGATGACAACGTCAGAATAACCGTCACCATTAACATCTCCTGCGCTTGAAACACTGAATCCTAGTTGCGCACTTGCCTGATCACTTTGCGCCGACCAGTTCGAATTCCCGGGTGTTCCGTTTATAACCGGTCCGTCTATTCCTCCAAGCCATAAATATACAGAACCTTCGTCTGTTTGTCCGTTATCATAATCCGGAGCTCCGATAAGCACATCAGAGTACCCGTCTCCGTTTACATCACCTGCTGTTGCTACACTATATCCGAAATGAGCTTCATCCTGATTACTTTCAGCTGTCCAGTCTTCATTTACAGTGTTTCCGTTTGCACCTAATCCTGTCGAAGAACCAAACCACATCCATACCGATCCTTCATTTACATGACCATTATCAAAAAATCTGGCTCCTACTATAATATCTGAATACCCGTCACCGTTTACATCACCGGCTGTGGATAAGCTCCAGCCAAACTGGGAAGACGCCAGATTACTTTCTGCAAACCAATCCCAGTTATTACTTGTACCATTTGCTCCGAGACCGGTTGAAGATCCGTACCATACAAAAGCAATACCTTCATTTGACGAGCCGTTATCGAACAACCGCGCTCCAATTACAATATCGGAATATCCATCACCGTTAACATCACCCGCAGTTGATACACAATTTCCAAAATCGGAATTTGACTGATTACTTTCCGCATGCCAGTCAGCATTAAAAGGCGTACCAAAAGCACCAAGTCCCGATGCTGAACCAAACCATACAAATACTCTTCCTTCATCTGTTTCAACACTGTCATATTGACTTGAACCTACAATAATATCAGAATAACCATCTCCGTTCACATCGCCGGCTGTCGAGACACTGCCGCCGAAGAATGCATCTGTCTGATTGCTTTGAGCATACCAGCTCGGAGCTGCCGGTAAACCGAATGTACTGCCGTCAAATACAAATACCATCCCTTCATTTGACTGTCCGTTATCAAAATCAGGCGAACCGATTATTACTCCGGAAAATCCGTCACCGTCGTTATCACCTGCAGTTGATACACTGTATCCGTAATTTGCATCTGTCTGGTCCGCCTGCTTTGTCCAGTTCGGAGTACTCGAAAGAGGATCAATTGTAATCGGATAAACTGCATCTTTGTCATTGACTACGATGGTGAATAATTTGGAATTTGGAATTTCGGATTTGGAATTTGTTTTAATTTTAGATTTTTGATCTTTGATTTTTGATTTATTTTCTTCTATTTGTAATTTGTAATTTGAAATTTGTAATTCATTCTTTTCAAAGTAAGCTCGCAGAGGCACTCCATTCGCGTCCCAGCATTTCAATGCAGAATATTTCATCCTGTCATTTCCCTTTTTATCCTTAAACATCAGTGCATCAGCACCGACTGTCATTTTCAATTTTGTTTCAGCCGATAAATTCAATCTTAACTTTCCTTCACCATTTGGTTTATTCTTTATAATAAAATCCTGACGCATTCCTTCCTTATCATTTGTATAATCTATTCTGATGTTTTCATTTTCAATATGTGCTTTATTATCAGCAACGATCAGTTCTTCATTCATTCGTAATTCGTAATTTGTAATTTGTAATTTTATTTCCCATTCGTCATCATTCTCATAACCCGCTGCTCTCGGCTTCGCAGTAAATCCGTCCTTATGATAAACAAAGCGTATATTATTAGCGCGGTTAGGCGACTGAAAGGTTCCGTATTCATCGCTGTAGGTTATGTTATACTCAGCCTGTTGAATGTTTTCTACTGCCTGCTGATACCAGTTTTGATCAACAGCATTTCCGCCGTGATTTGAAACTTCCTTCTTCACTTTATCTTTTACTATTGAGGCAAATGAAGGAGGTTCCGGGCAATTTAAATTCGGGAATATAATCCCGGACTGTGTGTTACCGGAAAGGACTTTGGTTTGCATCTGATTTTCGAAACAGAAAAACAATAATGCAGAGATAAAAAGTGTGATTGTCTTCATTATTTTTGATTTAAGTTTATAAATAATTATATAGTTAATTATCTTTTTTAAAATACATATTAAGCTGATTTATCAAAAGCTGCTGTATATTCCTCACACTTTTTTAATGCTTCATCAATCTCTTTTTCGATAATTTTATACTTTATTAAATCATTATTCCTCAGATATATTGTTGCTAAAGCTGACAGAGTAATCATTTCTACCAGAACTACCGTTGATTCAATAGGTATAATCTTTATTATCTTTTCATTCAGAATTTCTGTCTTCAAGTATTTCTCTTCTGTATTCATTTAAAAATTCTTAGCGCAAACTATGACTTATGTAATCCAAAATCAAAGAAACTTTTGACAGTTTATAACACTCATTTATCAGATTTAAACTAATAAT
>JAEUSI010000136.1 GCA_016788375.1 Ignavibacteria bacterium
TATTCCGCCAGATACGATATTAATCCAGTTATATCCGCCGTCAGTAGTTTTAAATACTCCGTTAGCTCCAATATATCCTGTTAAAGCATCACCAAAACTAATTGAATTAATAGATGTACCGATATTAGAAGAAATAAACCAGCTGTCACCGCCGTCAGTTGATCTGTATAAATCACCATTTGAATTTCCTGAAATGCAGTTATTATTGTCTATATATGTTATTACATCATGCCAGTGCGGACTTCCTGTATTTGCAACCTGCCAGGTTTCAGCTCCATTTGTTGTTTTAGCAATTAAGCCTCCCATGCCGCAGATTAATCCGGTATTTGCATCAAGAAAATCAATACCGTCAATGGTTCTGCTGGATTGAAAACTTTTCTGAATCCAGTTCATTCCACCATTTGTAGTTTTATAAATCCGGCTATAAAGATTACTGTTTCCGCCGACTTTGTAACCTGTGTTTAAATCTGAAAATTCAATTGAATATATGCTGTTTACATTTGTATCAGCTCCATAAATACTCCAGCTTTCTCCGCCTGTAGTCGTTTTGTACATTCTGTTGCAATTGTAACCCCAGCCGCAGGCAATGCCGGTCATTTCATTAACAAATTTGATATAACTAAATCCGTTTATAATGTTTCCTTTATTTGAAGTCCAGTTAATACCGTTATCTTCAGATTTAACAATCCTCCCAAATGAGCCGGTAACAGTTATATGCTGATCTTTGTGTTCCAGAGAATTAAAATAAGCCAGTGTATCAGAATAAACATTTACCCAATTACTTCCGTTATCTTCAGATTTGTATATTGAGCAAATTCCATTGGTGTTCTGGTAAGTACTAAAACCGGAGTTGTTTATAAATTTTATGGAAGTGAATGTACCGGCGTTAACACCGGTATTCTGCAGTATCCAGTTTTTACCGCCATCAGTTGTTTTTGCAATTTCTCCGTTTGTTCCGCAGGTAAATCCTTTTAACGAATCCTGAAAATATATGCAGTTTATACTTGTGGGATGATTGTAAACAACCCTTACCCAGCTTGCTCCTCCATTTGTAGTTTTAATTATATTAATATAGTTACCGGATCCTGCAACAAAACCAACTCTTTCATTAAGAAAAAAAACAGAATTTGCACGTTGAATATGCGGAAGTTCTGAAAAAATCCAGTTTACTCCTCCGTTTGTTGTTTTGTATAAAATATTGTACAAAGCAGTTACCCATCCGGTGGAGCTGTTAATAAAAGAAAATCCGGTAACACCATAGTTAAACTCAACAGAAGTACCCGACCAGTTAATTCCGGAATTTGTTGATCTGAAAATTTTCG
This sequence comes from Ignavibacteria bacterium, assembly GCA_016788375.1. Taxonomy (GTDB): domain Bacteria; phylum Bacteroidota; class Ignavibacteria; order Tepidaquicellales; family Tepidaquicellaceae; genus JAEUSI01. Next base: position 1,323 of record JAEUSI010000136.1, read on the forward strand.
AAAAACTTCCGGCAGCGAAACATAAATTCTGATTTACGAACAAACAGGAATTTAAATCATAATTAAATCCAAGGTTAATATTCTCATAACTGACACCTGAGTTAGTTGTTCTTAGTAATACACCTCTGACTCCTGAAAATATTCCGGTATTCGTGTCAATGAATGAAACTGAATTCAGTGTCATTCCCTGTGGGACAGGATAAATCCACTGCCATTGAGAATTGACGTTTCTGTTTACAAACAATAAAAAAACAAACATTACTAAAAACCTATTAAACAAATTCATAATTTTCTTACTTTTAAGAAGAATATTACTGAGTAATAAAAAACAAAAAAGCCTGTTGAAAGGTGAGAGGGATTCATAACTTAATTCTTCCGGTTGAATATTTTATCTAAGCAAAGTTATTAGGTATGTTATGATTTAACAACATACTAATTTTCTTTTAATCTGTTCGATCTGAATTTATTATTCCCTGGAATAACCAAGAATTATTTAAAAACGAAATCTTTATCCTCAAACAACATTTTTTTCCCGTAGTAACTCTCTGCCTGCATTTACATGAAACAGGCGGGATATAAAAGGAGAAGTCTGCGGGATCTGACTGAGCTTTCCCTCCTGTATTTTCTGTTGCGCTCTTTGTAACGATTTGGATTTCATTGCCGCCTCTTTTATTATTCTTAAGAGGCGGCAAATGTTTTTATTTCAGATACACCATCTTTTTTACGGAGAAGAAATCGCCGCTCTCAAATCTGTAAACATAAGCTCCTGAAGCAAGCCCTGCCGCATCGAACTTTACAGTATAGTATCCTGCATTTCTGTACTCATTGATCAGCGTTTTCACTTCCCTGCCGTTCATGTCGAATACTTTCAGTTTTACGATGCCGGCTGCGGGTATTCCGTAAACAATTTTCGTGACCGGATTGAACGGATTCGGATAATTCTGTTCAAGAAAGTAACTGTCCGGAACTCCTATCATTACAGCTTCGGGAAGTTCGAAGAATACGAAGTTGCCGTTGAAGTCGATCTGTCTGAGCCGGTAATTGTAAATACCAGATTGCAGGTTCCTGTCTTGGAAAGAGTATGACCTTGGTTCGGCAGAATTCCCAGCACCTTTGACAAATCCGAGATTTGTCCAGTTAAGATCCGCTGACAAACGCTGAACTTCAAAGCCGGAGTTATTTGATTCGGAAACCGTTGACCAGTGCAATTGTGCAATATTATCTCTTGTGTCCGAATAAAAATAATTCATTTCAATCGGCAAAGCAGTATCAGCAGGACATTCGACAACATAAGCAGGCGATCTTAATTTTTTCCATTTAGGATGCCCCTCTAAATTATTTTCAATAGAATCCAAAATACAAAACTCTTTCATATTTTGCAATTTTCCCAAATTATAGTTTCTACCACAAAACTGGAAAAAAAAATAATACTTCCCACCGCAAAGCCAGATATCAGTTAACATAGCTGTATGAGCAAAAGAATCAACCTCTACCCTAACTTCTACATCCTGACCTCTCTTAAGTTCATTCATTATATATGCAGTTTGAAACCATTCAAATATTCTTGTCGAAATTGGAATTCTTAATGAATCCAGGTATCTTCTCTTTTTATCCCACCATCCATTTGGTGTACCATTGACTGAGTCCCAACCAACTGCACTTGCTATTGACTCTTTAGTAATATGCTCATCTCTCATCCATTCTCCTAATCTGGATTTGTTTCTGCTCTTCAGGTATTTTAGACTGTTAGATAGAGCGTTCGGAGCGCATCCGTTTTTGAGTGCGTTTTGATTTGTCAAATGTATCTTTGATGCATGGGCATCATCTTCTACTTTACCTGCAACAACCGGACCAGCCGGATTCAATCCGGATTCTATTTCATTAGTATTGAACAACCCGCCATTTGATTCGCCATATTCTGCAAGAAACTGAAATGATTGAACACTTATGAATCTGTTGATAATCGGTTCTGTTGCTATAGTGTCAGATGTTATACTAAAACCATAAAACAGACTTGTCACATCCACACCTAAATCACCGATATCAAAATAGCACGGTGTATATTGCAGACTTGATATAGGATCCTGGCTAAATATCGGAAAATTCTGCACCTGCCATCTTGTTGTTAATCCGGGAGTTTCGATTGACAGATTGAAATACACTATATTTGGGTAATAAGGAGTTTCAAGCATCAGATAACCCCAATCACTATTCCTGACAGTATCACCTCCGGTAGAAAATATGAAGTCGCATTGGTAAATCTCAATTGTCTGGGAATGAACTGAATTAAGAAATGCCATAACTGCAACAAATGAAAAAACTGCAATAATGAAACTCTTGTAAGTTCTGTGTGCTTTCATTTGAGTATCCTCCGTGTTTTTGAAGTTAGAATTAAATTCTTTTGAAAAAATTCTGCACGGATTCTGCACATGTATTAACGGCAGGTATAAGAAGAGATGTGTAGAAAGCGTACAGAAACTGCCCGTACTGCTTCCTTTCATTGCAAATATCAATCATTGCTTCGAAATTAGAAATGCAAAACCTTACCTCACTTTAAGCAATTCACATTCCGCAAAAAACATTGTCCTGTCGCTAGATTATCCCGGTCAAGTCTTCTGAATGAATAAATTACTTTTGTGTTCCATTCCTGAGCGCTTGTATAAAAATGTCAATTAATGCACTTTTCATTCCAGCGAAAGCTTGGGGATACACTCAGGGTCATCCGGTGCGCAAATGAGTGAAACTATCTCCGGATCATTTGTAATTCTTTGTTTTTACACAGCACCCTGATATTGGGAGCGGGAGAAAAGCGGATATAAAGGAGAGGAATATCAGTGACGCAAAATTCACTAAATCATTTTCCCATTATTATATAAATCGTAACCAGCAAAATTAATTGTCCAAAGTATAGAAATGAAAAACCCTTATAAGTTATTTACCTATAAGGGTTTATGTTATGTGCGACCTGGGGGGCTCGAACCCCCGACCTAATGATTAAGAGTCAAAACTCGAAATCTCCACTATTAGCAAAATAATGAATCCATTTCAAAATTGCAGTATTTATAGTCTTTGTCACTCCCTATTTTCTGTACATTCTGTGTAAATCGTCCCCAAATCGTCCCCAAAAGATTAATCTATTTGCCAAATGAGTGCAATAATTTCAATTATATTTGTCCTTCCGGATATAATTTTGATTCTACACTTCTGATTATTATATCAAGTTCGATTAAGTAAGGAATGCAATCAAGTTCAGCGAAGTTGTTTGAGTAAATAAAATCTCCAAAAGGTAAATCTACTAACTTTTCTTGACTTTTTGGCAACTCGTCTTCCTTTCCGTCTAGAAATTTCAATATAGCATCAGTTCCCTTAATTTCAGTAACACCTATTTTTGCTCCTCTGTAGGTTTTTTCTCTGTGAGCATGCGAATAAGGATTTCTAAAAAACACTCTCATTTTTTCAAGTTGAATTTTTTCTTCATCATTAATTAAATCGTTTTTAGATGCAAGTTTAATTGTTTCAAATAAAACTTTATCATCATATTTCGAAGTAAATTTTTTTATCAATTCTATTAAAGCAAATTCAGAATCTAAATCCATTTCACTTTTGTTTTTTAAGGAATCATTATATATCAATGCTAACTTTAGAAACTTTTCGAGAAGATGATTAGTCAATGTCATAGCTGCTATATCAAGGCCGAAAGTTATGCAGATACAAATTTGATGTTTGATGGTTTGTAACTCGGGTAACTTGTAAGAATTATTATAGATTTCTCGGATCTGAGAATAGCGATTTACTTGGATCTTTCGAATTTGATTTTGTAATATTAACGAAATTTCGTTGCTAATATTATTCTCACCTTTTGAATTATCATTTTCTATTATAATAATTTTATCAGAAACTTCTTTTAAGTTTAGTTTAGAATATTCCTCTGATTCCAGCCATTGCTTGGTTACTTTTGAAGATGGAAATTCTATTATATCAACTATTCCCTTATTTCTATTTTCTGTTAATATCTCTCCATTTCCACCTCTCACAACAAATCTTCCTTCATATCTCGAAAAAGAAGTAACAATATTTCTTAAAAGCATTTCATACTCCAAAAGCCTTTCCTGTTTCAGTTCAATTATTATATATGCAGGCATTATTATGTTTAATTCAATTTATTAGTCTGAATGTGAGTTTATTATTATATTCAAAAATTAAATACATTCATTAATATCTATGAAATCAATCCTTCTCGTTCAAGTGTTTCTCTTATCTCTTCAAATGCTGCTTTAATCTTTCCTTTAGGAAATCTTATTTGACCAAGTCCAACTATATTTGAAAATTCTTCACAACCTTCCTCAAGTAAGACTATTGCTTTTTTAAAGCCAAGTCTACCTTGGAATAATCCAACTTCGTGAATAACATTCATTCTTGCTCGCATTAAATTGTCCTTTTGTTCATCTTCAGCAGTCATAATTATGAATGCAAAAGATGATTCGTTCAACATTTGTTCTAACCTTTCCTTTGTTGCAAATCCAGCAGTTGGAATTCTATTAAATTCATCCCATTCTAGATTTAATCTTTTTTCAATAAAATCTTTCAAATGATTCCACACAAGAGAATTACCATGTCCAATAAAAATTTTTCCTTTCGTTAATTGTTTATCAGGCATTTTGTTTTTCCTTTCTGTTGTTAAAAAAGTATTGTTTCTTCGAATATGATTCCTTGAACTTTTTGAAATTTCCATTAGATTTTTACAAGCTTGTAGTGGTTGAAACAATGTTGAGACATTTGAAATAATACTTATATGAGGTGGGCATTGAATTCCTTGTTGAAGAGCTATGGTGTCTCTAGATAAAAATTTACCATTAGGAAAGTTACTCTTTACAAAATCTTCAAAATAGAAAATTTTTTGTTCTTTAATTTCTTCAATTTTTGATTTTATGAAATCATCCTTAGAATTGCTCTGTAAATAAGTTTTCAAAATTGATTCTAAATCATCTTTACATTCTACAAATATTTCTTTAGCCTTACTTGACTGTTCATTCTGATATTTAAGATCTGGATTGCCAGCTTTCTTTTTAATCAAACTGATAACCTTGTCAAAATCATATTCGTACCAATCTCCCACAGTACCTTGACCTAAGAAATCCTGATTAAAGCCCCATTCTATACTGAACCTAGCACCTGGAGGCGGGATCATTAAATCTTTATAATACACCCTTGAATGATAACCAAAATAGGAACCACTGAACGACAATCCAATTTCTTCAGCTTGGATAAGTAACTTTTCGAGAGGACTTTTAAATTTTATATTTTGTAACTCTTCCGAAATAGTACTTAGTTTAGCAATAATATTTTCTAAGGACTCTACTAAGCTTTCCATCAAAATTAAGTAAAAAACAAAAATACGAATTTAAGATTGTATCTGGAAGTGAAAATGAAATTCCGTATTTGAATTAATTTGAATTCATTTGAATTATCTAATTTTTGTTGAATTTTATAAGTGCAAATTTTCAGACAAAGTATTTATTGAATCAAATAAAAAGCCCTATAAAGTTTTACAGGGCTAAGTATTCATAGCTTATTAATCCGGCAAAAGTTGAAGATAAATTTGTGTAGTCTCAATAGTCGAATGTCCTAGCAAAGACATTATTTCAAATATAGGTTTGCCTTCCTTACTCCACAAACTTGCGCGTCTGTGTCGCAAACTGTGGTATCCCCAAGGAAGTTGTTTTAGTTGCCGAACTTTCCTGTCCAAGAATTTCGGATATTCATTCCATTCTTTAAATACTCTTTCATCATCCGGAAACATTTGCTTATCTAACCATTCCGGCTTCGGTACTTTTCTCGGAACACTATTGGAGTTATTACTTTTCCTTGTATACAAGATTACAAAGGTATTTCCAATATCTCTACCTTTCA
>JAEUSI010000137.1 GCA_016788375.1 Ignavibacteria bacterium
CGTCATTGAGATTCGGTATATTAAGCGGTAATGTCAACGGAGATGCAATCATTGATGCAGCAGACTTAAGCGCAGTTGAAAATGATGCCGAAGCGGGAATGTCGGGTGACCTTCTGACGGATGTAACGGGAGATTATTTTGTAGATGCCGTTGATTTGTCAATCGTTGAGAATAATGCGTTTACAGGTTCGATTGTGATTACACCATAAAAAAGACACATAATATTTAAAACGATATTCAGAACATTCAAATCTGAAAAATATGAAAAAACACTTAAAACTTTCTGCACTGATTATATTATTTTTTTTAACATCAGAGATTTCAAAAGCTCAGCTTGACCCGCTGACATTCACGGTTAGAGCAATGAATTTTAAGTATTATGATGATTTAGGTTATTTACTTGATTCAAATAATTTCTTAACCAATGTGGCAAGATTTTCATTTGACATTTATATTCAGCAAACAAACATACCGCAGAATGACGCCGAAATAATGAGATTTGCTATAGGGCAGTATTACTGGAATCTTAATCTCGGTTCCGGATTTCCGGGAGATACAACCGGTTTCTTGGGGTATGCTTCAGTAGCGTATGTACCGGGTTCTACAACATTCTCAAATCCGAATGCTATCCCGACTTCACCTACATTCTTATCAAAGAATTCAGCATCTGACAATTTAAGCCTTGAAGGATATCCGGGCGGAACAGCAAGATCATCAATCAGAATGAACAGTAACATTGCTCTCGGAAGTTCAAGTGATGTTCAGGTTTCAGGAATATATCCGGGAACAAGAGTCGGAACATACATGGTAACAAAGAAAGTAACCGTCCCGAATCCAAGTCCTTATTTCCCTGCTGTTTACACACACATGAGATGGAGACAGGGTCCTTTAAATGTTAACAGTGTTAATCCCTTCACCAAAGTATTCGCATACAACGGACTCGGCGGATTAAGTACAGAAGTTACCTATAAAGGCACATATATAATGGACACTCTGTATAATCCCGTAATTCCTCCGAGACCTTTTAATCTTAGATTAACCGTAATTCCGCAGGGTTTTTATAATTATCTTTCAAACAGACTCTACAGAAAGACAGACATCTTAGTTGAATTAAGACAGTCTGTATCACCATATGCTTTGTTAGATTCTGTCACAGCGCCTTTAGATTCAGCAAGCCTGACATGCAAAATTAAATTTCTTGAATTCAGCGATAGTATGTATTATCTGGTTGTAAAGCACAAAAATTGTTTAGAGACCTGGAGCAGCAATACCGTAAGATTCACTTCAGACACCACTGTATATAACTTTACAACAGGTAAAAATATGGCATACGGCAGTAATCAGAAACAGGTTGATTCATCTCCTCTGAGGTTTGGCATACTAAGCGGAAATGTAAACGGAGATGCCATCATAGATGCAGCAGACTTAAGCGCAGTAGAAAATGATGCAGAAGCAGGAATGGCGGGAAATGTTATTACTGATCTTACCGGAGATTATTTTGTTGATGCGAATGATCTTTCAATTACGGAGAATAATGCGTTAGCAGAAGCAATAGTTGTAACACCCTGAAGGTTACGCATTTATTAAGATTTAAAAAATAAAATCATGAGGCAAATTTTAAAAATATTATCAGCGATTTTAATTATTCATGCAACTTTTAATTATTCATTTGCTCAATTAGAAAATCTTACTTTCGAAGTCAGAACATCTAATTTTGTCGTTTATGATACAGTCACAAACACAGATCCGCTGACATCAGGTATATATAATAAGTTTACATTTGATATTTACATTCAGCAAACCAATACCCCGCAGAATGACGCAGAAAAAATGCGATTTGCATTAGGACAGTATTACTGGAATCTGAATCTGGGTTCCGGATTTCCTGGTGATACTACCGGTTTCTTGGGTTATGCATCTGTTTCCTATGTACCGGGATCAACAACCTTCTCAAATCCGAACGCTATCCCGACTTCACCAACATTCTTAGCTAAAAATGCTTCATCTGATAATTTAAGTCTCGAAGGATATCCGGGAGGAACAGCAAGATCATCAATCAGAATGAACAGTAATATAGCACTCGGAAGTTCAAGTGATGTTCAGGTATCTACTGTATATCCCGGAACAAGAGTTGGCACTTTTGTTGTCAGGAAAAAAGTGACAGTTCCAAATCCCGGGAGCTGGTTCCCGGTATGGTTTTCTAGTATTTTTTATCATATGAGATGGAGACAGGGTCCTTTAAATGTAAATAGTGTAGGTCCGTTTTCTAAAATGTTCGCATACAACGGTTTAGGCGGATTAAGTACGGAAGTAACATACAAGGGAACATATTTAATGGATACATCAAACGTAGTAAGTTCTTATCAGCAAAAGATATTAAATTTATCAGTGATTCCTGAAGGATATTACAATTATTTATCAAACAGATTAATTAAGAAAGAATCTGTTATTATCGATCTTAGGCAATCAGTATCTCCGTATGCTGTCGTTGATTCAAAAGCAGCAATTATAGATTCTGTAAATTTCACCGGAATTTTTGTATTCCCGAACTTAAATCAGGCGAATTATTATATTATTGTAAAACATAAAAACTGCATAGAAACTTGGAGCAGTTCTCCAGTTTTAATAAACGAATCATCAGTATATGATTTTACTTCAGCATTGAATAATGCATACGGAAGTAATCAGAAGCAGGTTGATACTTCCCCTCCAAGGTTTGGCATTATAAGCGGTAATGTAAACGGAGATGCAATTATTGATGCAGCAGACTTAAGCGCAGTTGAAAATGATGCCGAAGACGGACTGACGGGAAATCTTCTTACGGATGTGACAGGAGACAATTTTGTTGATGCAATAGATATTTCAATAGTAGAGAACAATGCATTTACTGGAGCGATTGTGATTACTCCATGAATAAAGAAAATTAATTTTTTTAAATAATAATTAAGAAATTTCAATACTTAATTTTATGAAACAGTCAGTAAAACTTTTTACACTTTTTATAATACTTATTTTCACTTCGAATGATTCAAAAGCTCAGCTTGATCCGCTGACATTCACATTAAGCACAAGGAATTTTAATGTTTATGATGATGCTACCGGAACCGATCCGCATGTATCAGGTCTAATAACCAGATTCTCATTTGATATTTACATTCAGCAAACCAATACCCCGCAGAATGATGCTGAAAAAATGCGGTTTGCACTGGGACAGTATTACTGGAATCTGAATCTCGGTTCAGGATTTCCCGGAGACACATCCGGCTTCTTAGGATATGCATCAGTTGCGTATGTTCCGGGATCAACAACCTTCTCAAATCCGAATGCTATACCTACTTCACCAACATTCTTATCAAAGAATTCAGCATCTGACAATTTAAGTCTTGAAGGATATCCTGGCGGAACAGCAAGATCATCAATCAGAATGAACAGTAACATTGCACTCGGAAGTTCAAGTGATGTTCAGGTATCAACTGTGTTTCCCGGAACAAGGGTCGGAACTTACATGGTAACTAAGAAAGTAACAGTTCCGAATCCAAGTCCTTATTTCCCTTCTGGTTCAATGCACATGAGATGGAGACAGGGTCCTTTAAATGTAAACAGTGTAGGTCCTTTTTCTAAAGTATTTGCATACAATGGACTCGGCGGATTAAGTACAGAAGTTACTTATAAAGGCACATATGTAATGGATACACTTAATGCTTTTTCAAGGTTTCCTTCTTATGTTAAGATAAGCGTTATACCGGAAGGATACTATAATTATCTTTCAAACAGATTATTAAAAAAGGAAAATATAACGGTCAGTTTAAGACAGCCTGTTTCACCATATGAAATAGTTGATTCAGCTGTTTCCCGGATTGATTCTTTAAACTTCACAAATTACTTTTTCTTCCGTATTTCTTCCCCGGGTATGTATTATTTATCTGTAAAACATAAGAATTGTATAGAGACCTGGAGCAGTATTCCTATTAATATTACTATTGATACAACTTATGACTTTACATCTGCAATGAGCAAGGCATACGGCAACAATCAAAAATTGGTGGATACTTCACCCGAAAGATATGCGATTATCAGCGGAAATGTAAACGGAGATGCAATCATTGATGCTGCAGACTTAAGCGCAGTTGAAAATGATGCCGAAGACGGACTGACGGGAAATCTTCTTACGGATGTGACCGGAGACAATTTTGTTGATGCGATAGATATATCAATAGTGGAGAACAATGCATTTACTGGAGCGATTATAATTACTCCTTGAGATGCTGAATTAATGCAATGTATAATTTCTGAAAAATTAATTAACAGCTATGATTAAATATTTAAAGATCATATTTACAATACTAACTTTTTTTACTGCATTCAGTTTATCAAACGCTCAGCTTGAAAATCTGACCTTTGAGGTAAGAGCTCAGAATTTTATTTTGTATGACAGCATAACATTTACAAATCCCGAGGTTTCGGGAATTTATAATATAATTCAGTTTGATATTTACATTCAGCAGACTAATATTCCGCTGAATGATGCAGGTAAAATGAGATTTGCAATAGGGCAGTATCACTGGAATTTAAATTTCGGTAACGGATTTACAGATACTTCGGGATTCAACGGTTACGCATCCGTAACATATGTTTCCGGTTCCACTACATTCTCAAATATAAACGCTTTGCCGCTTTCACCGGCATTCCTTGCAAAAAATGCTTCAGATGACAATCTGCCTGCAGGCGACGGATATCCGACCGGTTCTTTAAGATCTTCTGTAAGAATGAACAGTAATACCTCACTTGGTAATATGAGTGATGTTCAGATCTCCGGAACTTATCCCGGAACAAGAGTGGGAACATACAGGGTAAAGAAGAAATCAGGTCTATTTCCTTCAGGCACGAAACATATGAGATGGAGACAGGGTCCGCTTGGAATTAACAGCAATCTTCCTTATTCGAGAATGTTCGTATATAACGGTCTGGGAGGTATCAGTTCTGAAGTAACAGATAAGGGAATTTATATTATGGATACATTAAGCGCTTTCACCCGTCCCGATCCGGCTTTAAAACTAAGTATGATACCTGAAGGTTATTACAATTCGCTTTCAAAACGTCTGATTAAAAAAGAAGAAATAACTGTCAGACTGAGGCAGCCGGTTACTCCATACGCCGTTTTATATACAGCAGTTGCGAAAATTGATTCCGTTAATTTTACGGGACATTTTATCTATCCTGCTCTGAGTCACGGTTCTTATTATATTTCGGTCAGCCACAAAAACTGCATTGATGTATGGAGCAGTTCCCCGGTGAGTTTTACCACTGATACGACAATTTATAATTTCACGACAGCGCAGAACAAAGCATACGGAAATAATCAGAAACAGACAGATACATCACCTGTAAGGTTCGGTTTATTCAGCGGAAATGTTAACGGAGATGCAATAATTGACGCCGCTGATTTAAGCGCAATTGAAAATGATGCAGAAGCGGGATTGTCCGGAAATCTCATTACTGACGTAACAGGAGATAAATTTGTAGATGCTCAGGATCTTTCTGTTACCGAGAATAATGCTTATTACGGCGCTATAATAATTATTCCTTAATGAAATAAAAAAAAATTCTTTATATAAATAAACACAATCAGTAACAGTTAAAATCTGAAATAAAAATATTAAATAAACTTAAGCGGAATCATGAAAAAAAAATACAATTTGTTATATGCTTTTATACTGGTTATTGTTATATCCGGTACAATGCAGGCTCAGCTGGAAAATCTTACTTATGAAGTCAGAGCGCAGAATTTTGTAAAATACGACACTATTACAATGACTGATCCTCTGATAACGGGAATTTATAATATTGTCCAGTTTGATTTATACATACAGCAGACTAATAATCCTCAGAATGATGCGGAAAAAATGAGGTATGCATTCGGTCAGTATTACTGGAATCTGAATATTGGCTCGGGACTTACTGTGAGTGATACTGCAGGAGGATATGCAACGGTGACTTATGTTCCCGGATCAACAACAATGTCAAACTTAAATGCATTGCCGACAAACCCGAGATTTGTCGGTATGAATTTTGCTTCAGACATTGCAGACCCTCAGGGTTATCCAGTCGGTACTCAGAGGTCTTCAATTCATATGAGTACAAATCCCGCACTGGGAAGTTTCAGTAACGTGCAGATTTCAAGTACCTATCCTGGTACAAAAATAGGTACATACAGATTTAAGAAAAAGACTGGATATTTTCCGGTGAAATTTAATCATATGAGATGGAGAAGAGCATTGCCGGATCCGTTCACAAAAGTATTTGCTTATAACGGACTCGGCGGCGCAAGTTCGGATGTCTCAAATAAAGGAACATTTATTATGGATACAATAAGAGCTGTTTACTTGAAACTCACAGTGATCCCCGAAGGGTATTACAATTACTTATCAAACAGACTCTACAGAAAAGACTATGTATCCGTAAAATTAAGATCATCTGTTTCACCTTATGCGGTTGTTGATTCAGTATCTGCCAGGATAGACTCAATAAATTTTACAGCTTTATACCATATACCAAATACTCCTGCAGGATATTATTACATTGTAGCGAGACATAAGAACTGTATAGAAACCTGGAGCAGTTCGCCTGTTTATTTTATTACGGATACAACTGCTTATAACTTTACAACTTCATTAAATAAAGCATACGGAGATAATCAGAAACAGATTGATGCTTCACCTGTGAGGTTTGGCATGTTCAGCGGAAATATAAATGAAGATGCAATAGTTGATGCGGGTGATGTTAGTGCGATAGAAAATGATGCATATTTAGGAACTACCGGTGATGTAATTACTGATTTGACGGGGGACTACTTTGTTGATGCGGAAGATCTTTCGTTAGTTGAGAATAATGTTTCGCTGGGAGCAATTATTATTTCGCCGTAAAGAAAGGAAAGAATATTTTTGCTTTAGATATATAATTAATGTGTTGTTTGGAAATCAAAATTAAATTATTAAGATTATGAAAAATCTGTTAAAAACTTCGTTAATAGTGATATGTGTAATTGTTACTGCAAATTTTTCGAAAGCTCAATTAGATCCTTTGACTTTCACAGTAACAGCAAAAAATTTTTTACATTATGATGATTTAGGTAATTCACTTAATCCATGGGGTCCGTTAAATAATGTTGCCAAATTCTCATTTGAAATTTACATTCAAC
>JAEUSI010000138.1 GCA_016788375.1 Ignavibacteria bacterium
AAACGGAGAAAACTTTATTTCCAAGAAATATGCAGCTTAACCATTTTTCAATTTTACAGGAAAAATATGACTTGACCGATATGGAATCAGCACCATGCTTCTGGTTATGGACTTACATATAATAAGAATCCAAATAAAAATAACTTTAGAACGACAAATGACAGTAATGGTTTATTTCTTAACAGTTGGCCAATTTTAGGGACGGATTATTCCGATCCGACTTCTCCCGGAATTCACACAACTCCGGGACTATTAAATGTTTACTTAGAAATTCAAAATAATCACCACGCTAAAATAAATGCAGCAGTTCCATTTATTGTTAATGACAGCGCAAGGATAATATTAAAATATTCAAACACACCGGATTCAAATGCCAGATTGTATATTCAGAATAACGGAGAATTAAGATTTAAAAATGCTGCGTCATTATTAATTAATAAATACGGAAGCGTAATAGTGGAAGACGGCGGGAAATTGGTTATGGATAATCACTCAAACATTACCTTTTTGCCAACCAGTGAATTAAGAATTAAGCAAGGCGGTTTATTCTGCAACGAAGGAGCATTGATAAGAGGAAATGGTCATATAATTTATGAAGGCGGTTCAATTCATCACATAATGTGCTCTTCGCTTGCCGATTTTGTCATAAGCGACAGTGCAAAAGTAATACTTGACTCTAATGCAGTTCTGGAAATTCCCGACAGCACGACAATTAGTTTTTATGGCAACAGAACAGGATTAATTATGCATCCGAACTCTGTAATTAAATTCGGAGCTAATTCTAAACTATTATTCGACAGCTCTGCAACTCTAATTGCAAAAGGAGCGACATTCACATCATTAGATACTTCCAAATCATGGGAAGGCATCGTTTTGCAAAACTCCGGTGAAGATTCCGTTATAAACTGCACATTCAGCAATGCAAAGACTTCTCTGGCATTGATTAATACTCCCGGTCATACTTTTTATTCTCGAATCATTAAGGGTAATATTTTTAATGTTCCATCCGTCGGTGTTGAAAATAACGGAATTTACGGAGAAAATAATTTCAGAATTACAATTCAGGATAATGTTTTTAATATGCCTGCTAATCCGTCAAATCGTATTTTCGGTGTTTATCTGAAGAATAACAATACAACAGGTGTTGAGTCGCTTCCTGACGAGAATGAAGGACCTGCAATTCCATTCAGTATGTTTCTGATAAATAATATTTTTAATAACGGCACCGCTTCAACTCTGCTTCTGAACTATACTTCTTCTTATCTGCCGTTTTATGTGAGGGGAAATACTTTTAATTCTGCAGGCTCTGTAGGAATTATAGGAAGGAATATTACAGGATCAATCAAAGACAATGTTTTTTCAAACAGCGGCTCAATTATTCCGATAGGAATACACTTAATAACGAGTTCGCCTGATTTTTATAATAATGCAATAAATTCGGAAAATGTATCTCTACATACGATCGGAAGTTCATTCCCGAATCTTGCGCCATCGGTTTCCGGCAGCAGTCTCTCATGGCATGGCGGAAAGAATTTACTTTCAAGCCTTCAGTCGGATAATATACAATTAGTAAATGCAGCGAATGTTTATACAAATCTCGGAGAGAACAGATTTACAGTATCGGATACTGCAGAAAACAGATATCATATTTACGGATGGGTTGATACAACTGAACAGATGTACTTCGGAAGGAATAACTGCTGGCTGCCAAACAGCAATCCAAGAATTAATCTGAGACGGATTTATACCGCAGAGCCGATTCCGGCAGAAACAGGATTAACGGATATTGACTGTGACAGAGAAATCAGCGCGAATGATTTAATTACAGAATATCTCGGAATCGGTGTTTATGACACAATAAAGCAAAGTCCGGATACAACAGGAAGTGAACTTACGGAAGAAGAACTTCTATACAATCAGGGACAGAATTACATTTCTGCAGGAATGCTGATCGAAGGCATTTCAGCTTTAAAGAATCTGATTGACGACTACATTTACTTCGAAGACCTGCCTGCATCGGTATATGATCTTTACAGTTGTTATGAATATCTCGACACGACAGAAGAGCAAAGTTACAGAAACACGCTTTACGGAAATCTGAAGCTTTATCTTGACAACAGGATTAATTCGGAAGAAGGCTATGACGGAGAATTTATTTCAAATGCATACAATATAACTCTGATGTGTGATGCGAATATGCTGAATTATGATGATGCGGCGAACGGATACGAATTCATCTCGCTTTTTCATCCCGATCCTGATATAAGACTTAATGCATCGTGGGATTATGCGGAGATAGAAGCGCTGATGGGTGGAGGATACGGAGGCGGAGAGAAAGATTTGGGAATTGGAATTTCGGATTTGGAATTGACTAAATTGAAAGAAATAAATGAAATGAATAGAATTAATGAAATTATCAACAATGATCCAGTGATGATGAAGGTGAAGGAAGTTTATGATAAGACAATAAAAGAAAGTTCAGAAAGAAATGAACGAACAGGAATACAAATAAAAGATAATTTTAATAACGAAGAATATTCTGTTATATCAGAACAAAGTATAATACAGAGAGAGTCTGATAAATTCAAAAACGAGAAAGCAAGAAGAAACATATTTGAATTAAAGAATCTGAACAGATTGGAATTGGAAAAAAGGAGAATAGAAGATATGTTTCTCAGTGCGAAAGATGTCAGAAATACAGAATCAGAGAAGGATCAAATTATAAGCATCCCATTAGATTACACATTAAATCAGAATTATCCGAATCCATTCAATCCTGTTACAAAAATATCGTTTGAACTACCGAATGATGCAAAAGTAAAATTGATCGTTTACGATTTACTTGGCAGAGAAATAAAATCGATTGTGAATAATCATTTAATGAGCGGAAAATATACTTTTGAATTTGAAGGAAGTAGTTTTGTCAGCGGAGTTTACTTTTACAAACTGGAAGCCGGCACCTTTTCCCAAACAAAAAAAATGCTCTTAATAAAATAATATTGAAAACTTTAAACTTACATAAGGATGTTTCGTTCGACGTTCAGAAACTCCGCGAAGAGTTTCCCATTCTCAACCAGAGTGTGAACGGAAATCCGCTTGTTTATCTTGACAATGCGGCTACAACTCAGAAACCTCTGAGTGTTATAAATTCAATTGATAATTACTACAGAACAATCAACAGCAACGTTCACCGCGGACTGCATACATTAAGCGAAAGAGCAACCGAAGCGTATGAGGCTTCGAGAGAGAAAATAAGAGATTTCATTAACGCCGGGAATACAAATGAAATTGTATTTGTCAGAGGCACGACGGAAGGAATCAACCTTGTGGCGGCTACTTTCGGGAGAACAAGTGTAAATGAAGGCGATGAAATAATTGTTACCGGAATGGAGCATCATTCGAATCTTGTCCCGTGGCAGAATTTATGCAGAGAAAAAAACGCAAATCTGAAATTTATACCTGTCAGTGATGAGGGCGAACTGATACTCGACGGTTTTGAAAATATGCTAAGCGAAAGAACTAAACTTGTATCTGTGGTTTATGTTTCCAATTCACTCGGAACAATAAATCCTGTTAAGAGAATTATTGAAACAGCGCATAAATACAATGTGCCTGTTATGATAGATGCTGCTCAGGCAGTTTCTCATATGAAAACAGATGTAAGGGATCTTGACTGCGATTTCCTTGCTTTTTCCGGACATAAGATTTACGGACCTACAGGTATCGGCATACTTTACGGAAAAGAGAATTTTCTTGAAAAGATGCCTCCGTATCAGTTCGGCGGTGAAATGATAAAAAGCGTCTCTTATGAAAAGACAGTTTACAACGAACTTCCGTATAAATTCGAAGCAGGAACTCCGAATATATCCGGAAGCATTTCAATCGGCGCGGCAATTGATTTTATAAAGTCTTCGGGATATGATAATCTTTACCGGCACGAACAGGAACTGCTCGCTTATGCAAATGAAAAGTTCAACAGCCTCGGTGGTATAAGAATTATCGGAACGGCAAAAGAAAAAACAAGTGTAATATCTTTTGTACTTGAAGGCATTCATCCTTATGATACAGGTACAATACTTGATAACCTCGGAATTGCCGTCAGAACAGGATTTCACTGCACCCAGCCTTTGATTGAACAAAGATATAAACTTCCCGGAACGGTAAGAGCATCGTTTGCCGTTTACAACACAAAACAGGAAATTGACATGCTTGCAGAAGGATTAAAGAAAGTAAAAAACATGATGCTTTAACATGGAAAACAAATCAGTTAAGGAAACAGGGGATGAGATTATCGAAGAATTCGGACTCTTTGAAGACTGGATGTCAAAGTATGAATATATAATTGAACTCGGTAAAAAACTTCCGGTTATAGACCCGGAATTTAAAACCGAAGAATACAAAGTAAAAGGATGTCAGTCACAGGTTTGGCTGAATGCGGATTACAGAGACGGAAAAATTTTTTACAGAGCCGACAGTGATGCGATTATAACTAAAGGAATAATTTCGCTTTTGATAAGAGTTTTATCCGGACACAATCCGGAGGAAGTGTTGAATGCCGATATGCATTTTATTGATAAAACCGGCTTAAAGGAACATCTGTCGCCGAACAGGGCAAACGGACTGACTGCAATGATTAAACAAATGAAAAACTTAGCTGCAAATTATACCGGTAAAAATGCTTAACAAAATTAAAAACATCTTTAAAAATATGAACGAAGAAAAAAACATCAGCGGTGAAGCCGCAGAAAATGAACATCCGGTTTCTGAAAATGTAAAAACGGAAATTCATGAAAAAGAGCCTGAGATACAGAAAGAGCAGGAAACAGAACTTCCGGCTGCCGGGGAAAAAGTTTATTCGGCTGAAGAAGTAAAGGAGGAAGTGAAAAAAGTTCTGAAGACCTGTTATGATCCGGAGATACCTGTTGATGTGCTGGAACTCGGACTGATTTATGATATACTCGTGGCTGCCAACAGAGATGTCATGATAGTAATGACGCTTACATCTCCGTCCTGTCCCGTTGCCGGAATTCTTCCTGCGGAAATCGAGCAGAAAGTAAAGGATCATCCTATGGTGAGAGACTGTAAAGTTCAGCTGACATTCGACCCGCCGTGGAATTTCAACATGATGTCTGAAGTGGCAAAGCTTGAATTGGGATTTCTATAGAATTATATTTTTTCTATTTTGACAATACCTTTCCGGAGAAATTTCCGGAAAGGTTTTTATTTTGTAAACATAAATTTTTTCAGATGTCATTAAAGCTTCACAGATTAAAAATAGCGAAAAAAGTCATTCTCAGTAAAGATGCAGTTGCAGTTTATTTAGAAGTTCCGGATAACCTTAAAGAAATTTTCAAATACAAACAGGGACAGTTTTTATCCGTTCAGTTCGATATAAAAGGCGAAAAACACAGGCGGGAATATTCATTGTGCAGCAGTCCTTATTATGAAAATGATTGGGTTATTGCAGTAAAAAAAACAGGGAACGGGTTTGTATCCGGTTTCATTTATGATGAGCTTAAAGCAGGAGATACGGTTGAAGTTTACCCGCCTCAGGGAAAATTTTTCACCGAACTCAGCCCGTCAAACGCAAAAAATTATTTTTTAACCGGAGGAGGAAGCGGAATCACGCCGCTGCTTTCAATAATTAAATCCGTGCTTTTTGCCGAACCGGAAAGCCGTGTCGTGCTTTATTACGGAAACGCAGACGAAGAAAGTATTATTTTCAGGAAAGAACTCGATGAACTTCAGGAAAAATATTCCGGCAGATTCAGTCTGTATTATACACTGACGGAATATACGGACAGCTGGCACGGACTGAAAGGAATGATAAACAGCAGTGATCTGATAAAACTCGTAAATGAAAATTTATCCGGTAAAATTACTGAAGCAGAATATTTCATCTGTGGTCCGGAAGTTATGATGGAAAATGTTAAAAAGGATTTGCTCGGACTTGATATTCCTCAAAGCAGAATTCATATCGAATATTTTACACCGCCCGCTCATCATGAAGAGTTCATACCCGAAGATGCGGAATCAATTGAAGTAAAGGACAGAGTGATTCAGCTTATACTTGACGGAAGCGAACATACGCTTAAGGTTGATTCGGGAGTAAGCATTCTCAATGCTGCAATACAGGCAGACCTTGATCCTCCGTTTTCATGCAAAAGCGGAATATGCACCACCTGCCGAGCAAAACTTTATTCGGGTAAGGTCAGGATGGATGAACGCGAAGGCTTATCCGATTCAGAAATCAATGACGGTTATATACTGACATGTCAGTCGCATCCATTAACAGACGATGTAAAAATAGAGTACATGTAAATGGAATATTTTTATGAATGCAGAGTTTCTTAAATAACACTTCATTCAAAATCATGAAGTGATTATACCTTTCTTCAGAATTACTTTCGTAATCACATTAGTTCTTTTATCCGGGAAATTATCGGAAAGCAGTGAATTGTTTGTTAATCCAATGTGACACTGTGTTAAACAATTATAGAATCCTGTAATTCTTATTAACAGTATTATAAAATTATCTGAGACTCGGGTATTTGCGGCAAAATGTTTTGCAGGCAGGACTGAATAACTAAATTGAACGGTTTATTCCGGGAACTATTTGTTCATTGTAGAATTTTTCAACTTCCGCTCTGATAACAGCTTCAGTTGATATACCGAGAATCCGGTCGCATAGTCTTTGTGACTCGCCGTAATTCAGTATTCTGATTATTTGTCTGATTTCGGGAAATACCGAAGGCGAAACGCTTAATTCATCTATTCCGAGTCCTATTAATACAACTGCCGCAAGAGGATTGGATGCCATTTCACCGCAGACACTTATTCTGATGTTGTTTTTATGAGCGGCATCGGCGACACTCTTTATTGCCCTGATTACCGAAGGATGAAATTCAAGAAACAGATTTGAAATATATTCATTGCCTCTGTCTACAGCCAGAAGATACTGTATAAGATCGTTTGTCCCGATGCTGAAAAAATCAACTTCCTTTGCAAGCTCGTCTGCAAGAAAATATGCCGATGGTACTTCAATCATAATCCCGGTTTTTATCTGTCTGTCGTAATTAACTCC
This sequence comes from Ignavibacteria bacterium, assembly GCA_016788375.1. GTDB lineage: Bacteria > Bacteroidota > Ignavibacteria > Tepidaquicellales > Tepidaquicellaceae > JAEUSI01. Next base: position 7,085 of record JAEUSI010000138.1, read on the forward strand.
TTCTTTGTCAAGTTC
>JAEUSI010000139.1 GCA_016788375.1 Ignavibacteria bacterium
GTTCTCAGAAATGCAATTAACTTTGTATCTTTTTTACCAGCAGTTTTATTCAATCAGATTTTTTTTCGATACAAAATTAGTTAAAAAAAGTAATAATAACTACTGTTTTTAACTTTTTTCAGCCTTTTAAAATAATTGATTTCGATATTAATGTTATAAAGTTTCTTTGCATGGACAATCCGGTTCTGTTATTTTGCAGCTAAAATTAATTGATGAATAACAAAAATTTGATTTTACTTCTTGCAAAATTAAAAACCAAAGTAAAAGAATCTGCCGGAAAAATCGAGGAAGATGAACTTATAAGAATGATAAATCTGATCGCAAAATCTGAATTAGAATTGAGACAAAACAATGGAAATTATGAAGAGTTTGAGAAAGAGATTTTGAAATTTATAGATGAAAATAAACAGCAAAATACAAAATCCTGAAAATGAATCTTTCAAATAATTTTTACAGAAATTTCAAAAATAAAATTTTAAATAGAAATCACTTATTTATAAACTAAACAAAAAAACACTCTTTATGAAAAAAAATCAATTAGTTTACAGCAATAATTTTTCATCTTCAGAAAAAGCTCCCAGATTCGAATCAGTAATAATGCAGTTAATGTTAATTTTACTGCTTCTGATTAGTCTTAACGCTTCAGGTCTGAATGCACAGACCGGCGGAGTAGAAGCAGACAATTTTGTAGCGTCAATTTCTGAAAAGAAAGATTCGCTTCCTAATGGAGTAACAAAAGACTGGCTTAACAGTCTGACAGATGAGAACGGAAACAGAATAATTCCTGAAGATAATACTGCCAGGTCAGTACAAATTCCTGAAGATCCTGAAGGCGATGCAATGCAGAATAAAGTATTCAATGGATTGACGGCAGGGAGCTATTTCGGAGGTTTTATAAATACTGCAGGAGATGTGAACGGAGATGGATATGATGACATAATAGTTGGCGCATTTGGATATGACATTAATAAAGGCAGAGCATATATATATTATGGAGGATTGAATATGAATTCAGTTCCTGATGTGATTATGACAGGTGAAACTCAATACAGTTTTTTTGGATCAGTTGCTGCTGCAGGAGATGTCAATGGAGACGGATATGCGGATGTTGTTATCGGAGCTCACGGATATTCTTCCTATACCGGTAGAACTTATATTTATTACGGGAGCCCATCAATGGATAACACGGCTGACGTTACAATCTCAGGGAGTGCAAATTCATACCTTGGTTATTCGGTTTCCACGGCAGGTGATGTTAATGGTGACGGATATGCCGATATAATTGCCGGAGCTTACGGCTATAATAACTATACAGGAAGAGCTTATATTTATTTTGGCGGCTATTCAATGGATAATACAGCAGACATAACATTGAACGGAGAAGCTTCAAATGACTATTTCGGTCGGTCAGTCTCGACAGCAGGAGATTTGAATGGTGATGGATTCTCGGATGTAATTACCGGGTCATTTGGTTATTCATCATTTTCAGGCAGAGCTTATGTTTACTTTGGCGGTTCTTCAATGGATAACATAGCAGATGTAATAATGACAGGAACTTCTTCAAATTTTTTTGGAAGGTCGGTTTCTTCAGCAGGTGATGTAAACGGAGACGGGTATTCAGATGTAATAATAGGTGAAACTCAATTTTCTCCAAGTACCGGCAGAGCTTATATTTACTTTGGAGGTGCAACTATGGATAATTTGCAGGATGTAACAATGACTGGAGAAACAGTCAATGACAGATTCGGAATGGCAGTTTCATCTGCAGGAGATATTAACGGTGACGGATATGCAGATGTTTTAGTGGGTGCTGAGGGATTTTCATCAAATACCGGAAAAGCATATATATTCTTCGGTGGTTCTGCAATGAATAATGTACCAGATGTATCCATGACAGGAGAAGGGACAAATAATTATTTCGGAAATTCGGTTTCTGCAGCAGGAGATGTAAACGGAGACGGATATTCAGATGTAATTGCAGGTGCATATTTTTACAATTCATCTAGAGGCAGAGTTTATATGTATGATTACTTCATGAAAAACGAAATCATACCGGATCTGTCGATGACAGGTGAGGCAACAATCAACTCATTTGGTACTTCTGTCTCATCAGCCGGCGATGTAAACGGTGACGGATACTCTGATGTGATTGTAGGTGCAAGTGGTTATTCAGCGCAAACAGGCAGATCATATATATTTTTTGGAGGAATAAATATGAATAATACCGCAGATGTTACTATGACGGGTGAAGCAGGTAATATCTTATTTGGAGGTTCGGTCTCATCAGCCGGCGATGTAAACGGCGACGGATATTCTGATGTGATAATCGGTGCATCAGGTTATTCCGGTTATACCGGCAGAGCATATATATATTTCGGCGGAACATCAATGGATAATACTGCAGATGTGATAATGACAGGTGAATCTCCAAGTTCATTCGGTAAATCTGTTTCATCAGCCGGAGATGTAAATGGAGACGGATATTATGATGTGATAGTGGGAGCAAACGACTATTCCTCAAATACAGGAAGAGCGTATATTTATTTAGGAGGTTCATCTATGAATAATACAGCAGACGTAATAATGACAGGAGAGGCAACAATAAATTATTTTGGTTTTTCAGTTTCAACTGCAGGAGATGTAAATGGTGATGGATATTCTGATGTAATTGTCGGAGCAAATTTTTATTCTTCAAACACCGGCAGAGCATATATATTTTTTGGCGGTGCATCAATGAATAATACTTCCGACGTAACAATGACAGGTGAGACTTCCGGAAGCCAGTTCGGAAAATCTGTTGCATTAGCCGGAGATGTAAACGGCGACGGATATTCAGATGTTATTGTCGGAGCTGATTCGTATTCCACAAATACGGGCAGAGCGTATATATTCTTAGGAGGTTCATTAATGAATAATATTTCAGATGTAACTATGACCGGTGAGATATCAGAAATCCAGTTTGGAAGATCTGTTTCATCAGCAGGAGATATAAACGGCGACGGATATTCTGATATAATTGCCGGTGCAAATACTTACAATACAAATACAGGCAGAGCATATTTATATTTTGGCGGCTCGTCTATGAATAATATAGCTGATGTAACAATGACAGGAGAAGGAGCAAATAATTCCTTCGGAAATTCGGTTTCATCAGCAGGTGATATAAATGGTGACGGATATCCCGATTTAATAACCGGCGCACCGGACAATAATTCCAACACCGGAAAAGCTTACATTTATCTGGGGTCGGCAATAAGCGCAAAGCCAATTTTGAATTATGTAAAAGATGTTCCGAATGATCAGGGAGGGAAGGTAAAAGTCAAATGGGCAAGAAGTTCATTAGATATAAACGGAAATAATTTAATTACTTCATATTCTGTATTGAGAAGTTTTCCTCCCACCGGAGGAAACTTTGCGTGGCAGGAAGTTGCAACTATAACAGCAAGAGTGCTTCCGTTTTATTCATATACAGATACAACGCCTTATGATTCAACTTCCGGAAATAATGGAGGTTTATTTTACCGAATCCGGGCAAATACTGGTAATGTTCAGGACTTCTTGTATTCGGCAATCCTCTCCGGCAGAAGCATTGACAACATCGCGCCTTTGATGGTGTCGCCTTTTTCCTCAGCGGCTGTTGTAAATGACGTGCGGCTTACCTGGAAAAGAAGTTCAGCTCCCGACTTGCTCAATTATGTTCTCTATCGCAGCACATCACCAACGATAAATCCGAATACCGAGCCTGTCTTTGCAACAACATCAGACTCGACTTATCTCGACACAGCTCCATTAAGCGGAACATATTACTATTTCATAGTTGCACAGGATATTCACAATAACAAGAGTCCTGTTGCAGTTACCGAGAATCCTGGTATGACACTCAATCTCACATTGTTCATTGAAGGATTCTATGATGCAGGAAGCAATTCGCAGGTGAGTGACACCGTTACAGTTGAACTTAGAAATTCAACATCGCCGTTTGCAGTGGCGGATCAAACCAGCGCTGTTGTATCAGCCAACGGAACTGTTCAGTTAAAATTCGGAAATGCAGCAAACGGCAATTATTACATTGCAGTAAAACACAGAAACAGTATTGAAACATGGAGTGCGGGAATCATTGCACTTTCGCAAACAATACCTGCATCATTCGATCTTTCAACTTCTTTATCACAGGCATTCGGAAACAATTTGAAACAAGCTGATACTTCACCTGTTAGGTTTGCCATATTCAGCGGAGATGTAAATCAGGATGGAACAATTGACGCATCTGATCTGAGCGCAGTAGAAAATGACGCATTGAATTCAGTTTCAGGTTATATCCCGGCAGATGTAACCGGAGATGATTATGTGGATGCGGGAGATTTGAGTATTGTCGAGAATAATGCATCACTGGGTGTGAATGCGGTAACGCCGTAATTATGATATTGGATTTTTGATTGAGGATTTTAGATTTAATCTATCAATCGAAAATATTAATTTATAATTTTTAGTCAGTAAATCAAAATTCGCAATTAAAAATGAGCCGGCAGAGAGATCTGCCGGCTTTTAATAAAACTGGGGCTTTATAAACTTCATCAATATAAACTTTAATCAAAAAATAAAATTCAGAGGGGAAAAAATGAAAACATTATTTATTGCATTATGCTTTTTTATTTCCGCAAATGTTTTTTCTCAAAACATTACAAACACTCTCGGCACAAACGGGTTGTTTACGATCAAAGATGCATCAACAAATTTTCTGACTCTGACACAGTCAACTGGTCAGGTGAATATACTAAAAACTCTGAGACTTGAGAATACTTCAAACTCAACTGCAGGAGTAATATTCAAAGGGGCCAACAGTTTTCTGCATAACTTCGGAACTCAAAATACATTTCTTGGAGAAAATTCGGGGAATTTTACAATGACCGGCGAATCAAACACAGGCGTAGGATTTAGATCATTATTTTCCAACATAACCGGTTCATCTAATACAGCTTCAGGATATCAGTCATTATATTACAACACCACCGGAAATTCTAACACAGGTGTCGGAAATCACTCTTTACGATTCAACACCACCGGAAATTCTAACACAGGTGTCGGAAATCAATCTTTAGAATCCAACACATCAGGATATTCAAACACAGGTGTCGGAAATTACTCTTTAAACTTCAATACCACCGGAAATTATAACACAGGTATCGGAAATTACTCTTTAAACTCCAATACCACCGGAAATTCTAACACAAGTATCGGAAATGCCTCTTTATTAAATAACATCACCGGGTATGCTAATACAAGTGTCGGATTTAGTTCATTATCTTCCAACACCACAGGAGGTTATAACACATCATTAGGATTTTATGCAGGAAGTACTATAACAACGGGCAGTAACAATACTAATTTAGGGAATGGCGCTGAACCTTTAACCCCGACTTCTTCTAATCAAATAACTCTCGGAAATAACCAGGTGAATGCGCTTCGCTGTAATGTGCAGACATTTTATAGTTTATCAGATATGAGAGATAAAAAAAACATCACAGACTTATCATTAGGACTGGATTTCATAATGAAATTAAAACCGCGTCAGTTCAACTGGGATAAAAGAGAATGGTATGAAGGATATAAATCAGACGGCAGCAAAATGAGTAAAGTTCCTACTGCAGGATTCATTTCACAGGAACTTGATGCAGCTCAGACTTCTGATAAAGCTGACTGGCTGAATCTTGTATTAAAAGATAATCCGGACAGATGGGAAGCTTCATACGGTAATCTTTTGCCGGTAATGGTAAAAGCGATACAGGAGCTGAAAGAAGAAAATGATAAACTGAAAAAGAAAAATGATGAACTTGCTGAAGAAGTTGAATCGTTGAAAGTTTCCAACTACAGAATAGCAAAATTAGAAAAGATGATGAATGAAATGAATTCAGTAAAACACAGTTCCAATGAAAAGAAAAGCGAAGTGAATTTGACTAACAATAAATAAAGGGAGAATAATAATGATAATAAAAAATTGTTTTACAACATTTTTGCTGACACTATCTTCTCTTGCATTTGGTCAGAGTATAATAAATTACCAGTCGGGAACAACAATTGATGTTCAGTCAGGAGCATCGGTCTGTGCTGACAGTGTGATTATCTCGGGAACATTCACCGGAGGCGGAGCGATATGCGGATTCAATTATTCGCTTAACCTGACTGCATTTATTGAAGGATTTTATGATGCGTCAACTGATCTTATGGTAAGCGATACTGTAACAGTAACACTTCGTGATACGATAAGTCCTTTTGCAGTTGTTGATACTTATTCTGCAGTTCTCAGCTCATCCGGAACAGGAACTTTCTTCTTCCCTAATGCACAGAACGGAAAAAGTTATTATCTGCAGTTATCACACAGAAATTCAATCGAAACATGGAGTGTAATAACTTCATCTTTTACAGACGGTTCGCTTACTTATAATTTCAGCGACGAAATAACAAAAGCATTCGGAAATAATATGAAACTTGTTAATATTATGCCCGTTGTGTTTGCAATAATCGGAGGAGATATAAATCAGGACGGAACAATCGACGCATCTGATCTGAGCGCTGCAGAGAATGATGCTTCAAATTCAGTTTCCGGTTATATTCCGACAGATGTAACCGGTGATGATTTCGTTGACGCGGGAGACCTCAGCATCGTCGAGAATAATGCTTCACTGGGTGTAAGTGCGGTAACACCGTGATAAAATCTGGAGCGAATATAATTAAAAAATTCTGATCGGTGATTCAGAAATAAAATACATAACATAAACCTTAAATAAAAACAGTGCCGGAATAGAAATCCTCCGGCTCTGTTTTTTCATATCTGATCAATTTGCGGGAAAACCGGATCATCAATATTATCATAATTATATTTTGCTTATAAAAAATCGGATTAACCGGTCTGTTTGGCAAATTTTTCTGATAGTAAAAATAAACTCAGCCTCGTTTTCCGTAATTTGCAATCTGCTGGTAATTCATGGATACTTCGGATGCCTTATCGAGCAGCCAGATTCTTGAATAGAGATATTTTTGCTTTCTGATTTCATTTGCCAGT
>JAEUSI010000013.1:0-15132 GCA_016788375.1 Ignavibacteria bacterium
TTCCAGCGCAAATGAATTTTCAATTGACCGAGGAACAACTGGCGGTACAGCAGGCAGCACGTGATTTTGCACAGAATGAAATCGCTCCTTATATAATGAAATATGACGAGTCTCAGGAATTTCCGATGGAAATTGCAAAGAAGCTCGGGGATATCGGATTTCTCGGGATAATTTTTCCCGAAGAATACGGCGGATCGAACTTTTCGACAATGGAATACGCCATCATCGTTGAAGAAATTTCAAAAGTAGATCCTTCAATGGGACTTACAATTGCGGCGCATAACGGACTCTGCACAAATCACATATACAGCTTTGCAGATGAAACGCTGAAGAAAAAGTATCTTCCTGATCTTACAAGCGGGCGTAAGCTCGGAGCCTGGGGTCTTACGGAAAATGTTTCCGGAAGCGATGCAGCAGGCATGGCGACAACAGCCGAGAGGAAAAACGGGCATTATGTCATTAACGGCAGCAAGCTGTTTATAACGCACGGAAGCGTCGGAGAGACTGCTGTAGTAACAGCCGTAACGGATAAATCATCCGGGAAGAACGGCATTTCGGCTTTCATACTTGAAAAAGGATGGAAGGGATTTAAAACCGGCAAAAAGGAAAACAAGCTCGGAATGAGGTCATCGGATACGGCAGAGCTTATTTTTGAAAATGTGGAAGTTCCTGTAGAAAATCTTATCGGCAAAGAAGGAGCGGGATTTAAGCAGTGCATGCAGATTCTCGACGGCGGCAGGATTGCGATTGCAGCTTTGTCACTCGGAATTGCTCAGGGAGCGCTTGATGCATCCCTGAAATATGCAAAGGAAAGAAAACAGTTCGGCAAATCCCTGTCAGAGTTTCAGGGAATTCAGTTCAAATTATCCGATATGGCAACTGAAATAACTGCTGCAAGGCTGCTCGTATATAAAGCCGCTTATCACAAGGATAACAAGAGAGAAATAAATCTTTCGGCGGCTATGGCAAAATATTACGCAAGTGAAATTGCTACGAAAGCCACAGGCGAAGCGATTCAGATCCACGGAGGATACGGATTCATAAAGGAATTTCCGGTTGAGAAGCTGTACCGCGATGTTAAGCTTATGACAATCGGCGAAGGCACTTCCGAAGTTCAGAAGATGGTAATTGCAAGGAATATTCTGAATATGTTCTGATTATAAAATGATTTCTGTAATCAAGCCAATCTCACAAAGGAGTTTGGCTTTTTTATTTAAGGGCTTTCATTAATATTAAAAGGGATTTTAAAAAATTAAATACATTTGAATTAATTTGTCATTCTTAGATAAAATAGGATTTAAAAAACTTAAAGACGGTTTATTTAAAACAAAAGACAATCTAGTCGGAAAAGTTAACCGGCTTGTGAATGCAAGAGGTATTATTGATGACGAATTTCTGTCCGAACTTGAAGAGATTCTGATTTCATCCGATATCGGGTTTGATACTGCTGAAGCTCTTATCGGGAATATAAAAGAAAGAACACAGCGGGACAAATACACCGGACAGGAAGAACTGAATTCTCTTATCAATGACGAGCTGAAAAAAGTCTTTGCCGAAACCACTTCTGAATTCAGCACATTTGATTTTAACACCGGCAGTAAACCATATATAATTATGATTGTCGGAGTAAACGGAGTCGGAAAGACTACATCAATCGGCAAGCTTGCATATAATTTCAAAAATGCCGGAAAGAGTGTGCTGATAGGTTCAGCCGATACATTCCGCGCAGCGGCAAATGATCAGCTGGAAATCTGGGCTAAGCGCGCCGGAGTGGAAATTATTCAGAGCACGAATACATCTGATCCTGCATCGGTAGCTTTTGACACGGTAAAGTCTGCAGCTGCAAAAAACACAGACGTAGTAATAATTGACACCGCCGGCCGGCTTCATAATAAAGCTCATCTTATGGAAGAGCTTAAAAAAATCAAGAGAGTAATGCAGAAAGTCATTCCCGACGCGCCGCATGAGATTTTCATTGTAATAGATTCGACTACCGGACAGAACGGACTTAATCAGGCAAAGGAATTTTCAAATGCTCTCGGCGGTCTTACAGGAATTATACTTACAAAACTCGACGGGACAGCCAAAGGCGGAATTGTACTTAAAATAAACAGGGAGATGAATCTTCCGGTAAGGTTTATCGGTGTGGGCGAACAGATTGACGACCTTCAGGTATTTGACAGCAAAAGTTTTGTAGAAGCAATGTTTGAAAAATAAATAATACTGCAGCAGCGGGAATTAATATTTAAACAACAGGAATTTGTCCGGGAATAAAATAAAATTATTATCTCAGTCTCTTTCGAATAAAATCGCCGCGGGAGAAGTTGTAAGCAGGCCTGAATCAGTAGTAAAAGAACTCATTGAAAACTCTATTGATGCGGGAGCCGGCAGTATTACGCTGATTGTTAAAGATGCCGGCAAGAGTCTGATACAGGTAATCGACAACGGTTCGGGTATGACTGAAGAAGACGCTCTGCTTTGTTTTCAGAGACATTCGACAAGCAAGATTTCAGATTTCGAAGATCTTGAAAACATCAGGACACTGGGATTCAGGGGCGAGGCTCTCGCTTCAATCTCGTCTATTTCACAGATTGAACTGAAGACAAAAACCGAATCCGATGATGTTGCTTCCGTAATAAGAATGGAAGGAAATGAAATTACTGAAGTATCAAAAGCTAACGGCGACACCGGAACTTCAATCTCCGTGAAGAATCTATTTTTTAATACTCCCGGCAGAAGAAATTTTCTCAAATCGAATCAGACAGAATTCAGGCACATTTACGAAACTTTCCTGCATCTTGCAGTTTCAAATCCCGGCACGGAATTTACATTCATTAACAACGATGAAATCCTGTTCGAGCTGAAACCGTCCGGACTGAAAGAAAGACTCCGTGATGTATTCACGGAAAAATTTTCCGAAGCCCTGATTGAAGTAAAAAACGGAAATGAAATCATTAATATTAACGGATATATTTCCAGACCAAATTTCACTAAGAAATCGAAGCAGGATCAGTATTTCTATCTGAACGGAAGATATTTCTCCAACAAGACTCTGAACTTCGCGGTTTATTCAGGTTACGGGGATCTCATTGACAAAGGCGATTATCCTTCATTCTTTTTATTTATAAACATAGATCCGAAAAAAGTAGATGTGAACGTTCATCCTTCTAAAATGGAAGTCAAGTTTGAAGATGAAAGCGCAGTGTTCGGATTTCTCCGCAACAGCATCAAGCTTGCGCTTAAAAATGCAGAGCTTATTTTTGACATCGGTTTTGACAGCAGGCTGAATCTGCAGAATACACCCGAAAGTTTTCATTACAAGGAATCAGGAAACCGTGATACAGGAGCTTCTCCGTCAAACATTACTCCTTTGCCGAAAGGCGATTTTGTTTTGCCGAGAAAAAGCGGAAGGACGAATATACATTCTATTCTGGACGCTTCGAAAGAATATCCGGATGAAAGCTTTGAGGAGCTTAAGAAGGAAGAGCAGAAGAATATATTCGAGCATAACAGGAAATCTGATTCGGAAAAGTTCAATGTCTGGCAGTATCAGTACAAGTACATTATGTGTCAGACGGAAACAGGTCTTATGATAATAGATCAGCATGCTGCTCATGAAAGAATTCTTTATGAACGGGCGCTGCTTTGGCTGAATTCACAGTCATCTTTTTCACAGCAACTTCTGATTCCGATAAGACTGACGCTTACAAAAATAGATTATCACATTGCTGTTTCCCTTAAGGATGAGCTGATGAATCTAGGTTTTAATATCGGCCTGCCGGGAGAAAATACTGTTGAGATTACTGGACTTCCGTCAGATGTAAAAATCGGAGATGAGAATAAGATTTTTCAGGAACTTATAGATCAGTTCAAGGAATATGAACTCAAGCTTAATCTCGAAAAAAGGGATAACCTCGCCAAATCGTTTGCCTGCAGAAGCGCAATCAAATCAGGAGACAAGCTGACTTATTCCGAAATGACGGGACTGATAGATAATCTGTTTTCTTCTCAGATGCCATACGTTTGTCCGCACGGCAGACCGACTGTGATCAGGATTACGACAGATGAACTTGATAAACGTTTCAGCAGAACTTAATTTTATCAAAAAAGAATTTACGGATTTACATTGATCAGGAATTTATTTTCAATAAAGCTTTACAGCATTGCACGATTTTTAAATTTAAAAAATAATCTGAAATGGAAATAGCAGCCGGAATTTTACTCGGCATCGGGCTTGCGGCAAGCAGCGGATTCAGGGTGTTTGTGCCGCTTCTCGTAACCAGCATTGCTTCATTGCTTGGTTATCTTCAGCTTTCCCCAGGCTTTGAATGGATGGGAAGCTGGATTGCATTTTCGGCATTTCTAGCGGCGACAATTGTTGAAATCGGAGCATATTATGTTCCGTGGCTCGATAATGCTCTCGATACGATTTCAGGTCCGCTTGCAATGATTGCCGGAACAGTTCTGACGGCTTCATTTCTGACCGACGTCAGTCCGCTTTTGCAGTGGACACTCGGAATTATAGTCGGAGGCGGTACGGCAGGAATAGTTAAAGTAGGCGCAAGCGCGGCAAGGCTAACATCTTCTGCAACCACAGGAGGTCTGGGGAATTCTGTCGTTGCTACATCCGAGAATGCAATGTCGGTGATAATGTCAGTACTTGCTTTCCTGATACCTGTAATTACGGCGTTTGTGGTAATACTGATAATTTTTTATCTGATAAGAAAATTTTCCGAGTTAAAAAAGAAAAAGTGGAAGTTTTTCAGGCAGGAAATTTCAGGCAGTGAAATTCCCTGATTTATTGCTGACCCTCGACGATTCTTCTGTGATAATTAATCTGTCCGAGATGATATGACAGATGAGAAACCAGCCTGGCGAGAACAAAACCGTTTGTTACATTTTTACCGAATTTATCAAGAGGATAAACGGAATTCAGAATGTTGGAATCAGCATTATCAAATAATTTTCCTGTCATATCAATTGTTTCATCAATCTTTTCGAGTAATTTTTCCGAAGGCAGATTCATTTCGGAAAATTCACTGTCACGGTCCCTCACATATCCGCTTTTTCCAATAACCTCGCCGATAAAGTAATTCAGATTTCCGCATATATGCAGACACAAATTACCCGAATTGTTGTTGATCCCTCCGGGATTTTTCCATATGTTTTCTGTATGTCTGTAAGATTTTATTTCTTCTTTAAGCTGATTAAGCTGAGTAAGGTATAGATTTTTATATGCTTCCAAGGTAATATTATTCTGATTTATTTTAACTTAAAAATACATCGGATACTGATCCGGATCGGCTTCATTCATAATTTCATAAACCGTATCAAAAACATTTTCTGCATTCGGTTTTGAAAAATAATCCCCGTCAGTTCCGTAAGCTGGTCTGTGAGGAGCAGCCGAAAGACATTTCGGAGCAGAGTCAAGAAATCTGTAACAGTTGTCACGGTCAATTACATTCTGCATCATATAAGCAGACGCACCGCCGGGAACATCTTCGTCGACAAACAATACCCTGTTGGTTTTCTTAACTGATCCGGCAATTTTACCGTGAATGTCAAACGGAAGAAGCGTCTGAACATCGATCAGCTCGCAGGAGATATTTACTTTTTCGAGTTTTCTCACGGCTGCTTTTACTATATCAACACAGGCTCCGTAAGTAACAATGGTAATATCGCTTCCGTCTGTCAGAATTTCCGGAACTCCGAGTGGAATGCATACATCGCCGAGATTTTCCGGAAGCTTTTCCTTTAATCTGTAAGCATTTAATCTTTCAACAATCAGAGCGGGCTCATCTGATTTTAAAATTGTATTGTAAAAGCCGGCTGCTCTTGTCATATCCCTCGGGACACAGACATGAATTCCCCTGAGACTGTTAATAACCGTACCCATCGGAGATCCGGAATGCCAGATTCCTTCGAGTCTGTGACCTCTGGTTCTGATTATTACCGGAGCTTTCTGTCCGCCTGCAGTCCTGTACTGAAGACATGCAAGATCATCGCTAGAAATCTGAAGAGCATAAAGAAGATAATCGAGATACTGAATTTCAACAATCGGCCTGAGACCTCTGAGGGCAGCGCCGATTCCCTGTCCGACAATTGTAGCTTCCCGTATGCCGGTATCAGTAAGCCTGAGTTCGCCGTATTTTTCCTGAAGCCCGGCCATTCCCTGATTTACGTCACCGAGTTTGCCGAGGTCTTCTCCGATTGCAAAAATTCTCGGATCTCTCTGAAATGCAATATCAAAAAATGCATTTAAAACTTCCCTTCCGTCGACAATTCTTGAATCTTCAATATACTCGGGCTTAACTTCCGTTACATTCAATGCGGACTCTTCCGAAACGCTGTGTAAAAAAGAACTGTATCTCTCTTTATTCTCCTCCAGAAAATGTTTCTTCCATAATGCAAGCTTATTTCTTGAGGGAGTATCTTCATTTCTTAAAATTCTCAGAACCTTATTAACTGATTCGGAAATTACTTTTCTGTTGTAATCAAGAGAACTCTTCAGTTTTCCGCTAACTCTTTCTATATCATCCTTATGACTGCTTGTCAGTGCAATTTCCGCAAATATCTTTCTTACTTCTTCATTCTCTTTCTTAATAGGCATTACAAAATCAGCCCAGGCTTCAAGCTGCATTTTCTTGGTATAATCTTTTGCTTCTTTTTCAATCTGATCAAGTTCATCTTCAGTTGAAATCGCATTTGCCAGCATCCATTTTCTCATCTGCGCAATGCAGCAGTATTCCTTTTCCCATTCAAGCCTTTCAGCCGATTTATATCTTTCGTGAGAACCCGATGTCGAGTGTCCCTGAGGCTGAGTTACTTCCTGTATATGAAACAAAGCGGGAATGTGATTTTCCCTGACAATCTTAATCCCGTCTTCATATAATTTCACGAGTCCCGGATAATCCCATCCCTTAGCAGTATAAATATAATATCCCTGTTTTCTTTCTTCATCATATTCGAAACCTTTGAGAATTTCGGAAATGCTTTCCTTTGTTATCTGATATTTACTCGGCACGGAAATTCCGTATCCGTCATCCCATACCGAAACAGCCATCGGAACCATAAGCACCCCTCCGGCATTTATTGCCTCGAAAAAAAGCCCTTCGGCGCAGCTCGCATTTCCAATAGTACCGAATGCAACTTCATTTCCCTTGTCCGTAAAGTTTGTCATTGAATGAAGCTGTTCATTCTGCCTGTAAAGTTTTGAAGCATAAGCCAGACCTACAAGCCTTATCATCTGAGAAGCTGTAGGAGAAAGATCCGCCGAAGTGTTTTTCATCTTCATAAGATTCTTCCATTCGCCGTTTTCGTCAAGAAGCCTGTTGGCAAAATGCCCGTTCATTGACCTGCCGCCCGAAGCCGGCTCCGATTTAATATTTGTATCGGCATACATCTGCGCAAAAAACTCTTTTACTGTGGATATACCCGCTGCAAATGCAAAAGTCTGATCCCTGTAATAACCGGATCGGAAATCGCCGTCTCTGAATGCTTTTGCCATAGCTATCTGAGCAACTTCCTTGCCGTCACCGAAAATACCGAACTTCGCTTTTCCCGTAAGGACTTCTTTCCTTCCGAGCAGACTTGCCTGCCTGCTTTCATTTGCAAGCCTGTAATCTGCAATTACTTCCTTCCTGTATTCCTCGAATGAAGTCTTACCGTTCAGATTGATTTTACTCTGTTTCTTCATTAAACCGGATAAGTTGACTGGATTTTTGATTTTGCAAATTTACTGAATAAAGCTTTAAGGTAAAACACATTAAAAAACCCTGCCTGTAAATTATACCTGCAGGGTTTGATTTAGAATAATATTATAATATTTTTTAAGGGATATGCAATTCCTGTCCGACCTGTATTTTATCCGGATTTGAGAGCTTGTCTGTGTTTGCATTGAAGATATCCATATATTTGTTTGTATCTCCGTAGAATTCCTTCGCAATTTTGCTAAGAGTATCTCCGGATTTGACAACATAAGTTTTTACACCGGCGCTTGCGACCTGTGGAACTTCCGCGCTGTCCATTTTTATGTCAGCCATTATATCAGCAGGATTCTCTCCGCCGATTTCCTTGATTTTGTTCCATACTGCATTTTTCTCGTTCGGAGTAGGAACAGTTGCCGAAATTTTCAGAACTGCGCCTTCTTCGGAAACTGATACATCCCTGCCGCCGGATTTATTTATCATATCTATTACTGCAGCGTATTTTTCCTGTATAGCCATTTTATTAATTCTCCTGTTTTATTGTTTTAAGAAATTATGAATTATTCTGTTTATTCTTTTATTGCTTTAGCAGCTCCTTTGCCTTTGATCAGCCTGTATATACCGAGAAGTATGAATGCACCGATTACAGAAGCAATAAATCCCGAAGTCTCGCCTTCCTTATACCAGCCGATTAATCTGCCGGCGTATGTAAAAAGAAGAGATCCTGCCAGACCGAGAAGCATTGTCATGATTATTCCTCCGGAATCTTTTCCGGGCATAAATAATTTTGCAAGAGCTCCCGCTAATAATCCTATTATTGCAGACCAGATTAATGACAACATAATATGTTTTCCTTTATAAAGTTTTTATTTTTCTGAATTAATACAGACTCATTTTATACAATATAATTATTATACATAATAAATGATATTGATTATTGTGACTTCATTATTTTTAAAGTCAGTTTATTATAATTCAAAGCAGATGTTATTGTAAAATTCGGTTTTTATTTGATATTAATTTTATATTTTCTCAGAAATTTTTTTATGAAGGGTATAAACTGCAAACTTATAGCGGATGTTTCTCTGATCTCAGGTGAAAGCATTCTTCTTGTAAAGTACAAAGACAGAAACAGATATGACCATCAGTCCGGCTGGTTTCTTCCGGATGACATTATAAATGAATTTGAGCATCCGGAAATTGCAGCATCAAGGATTCTTTTTGAACAGATCAGGCTTTCCAATATAAATCCCGAACTTGATCATATTGAATCTTTTAAAGGTAAGGATTCAACATGGCATCTTGTTTTTCATTATAAGGCATATCTGAAAGAAATTCCTGATGCTGAACTTTCAGAAGACCTCGAGACACTCGACTGGTTCAGTCTTGACGAACTTCCGGATAAAAAGGAAGTTGCTCATAACGGCTGGGCTCTTTACACAATAAAAGCAGTGACAGGAAGAAATTCCGGTTTAAAATGATTTACGGCTTACGGATAATTTTATTCCGCTGAATCCGCAAACCTGTTAACTGATTCTTTTTCTGAACAGACTTTCAGCTGACTGTCTCATATTCTTCATTAAAAATTTTATTAATTAAATAATAAGCATTAATTAATTCTTTTAATTTTATAATCAGGAAGATTATTTTTGAATTAACATATAACGATTAATGTCACACGAACTGGTTCTCTGGATAGGTTTCAATCTTTTTATACTTCTGATGCTGGCACTTGACCTCGGAATATTCCAGAGAAAACCCCATAAAATAAAAGTAAAAGAAGCGCTTATCTGGAGCACTATATGGATAATTCTTGCTCTGATTTTCAACGTGTTCATTTATTTTGAAATGGGAGAGCAGAAAGCACTTGAGTATTTCACGGGATATCTGATAGAAAGATCTCTGAGCGTTGATAACATTTTTGTTTTTATTCTTCTGTTTTCATATTTCAAAGTACCGGGAATTTATCAGCATAAAATTCTTTTCTGGGGTGTACTCGGCGCACTGATACTGCGCGCTTCCTTAATAGCAGTCGGTTCTGTTCTTGTGGCAAAATTCAGCTGGATCCTTTATCTTTTCGGCGCTTTTCTGCTTTTTACCGGATTTAAAATGGCTTTTCAGGCGGAATCTGAAATAGATCCCGAAAGGAACTTCGTAATCCGATGGTTTAAAAAATTCTTTCCGGTAACACACGAATATCATGAAGGCAAATTTATTGTTACAATTGACAAAAAGAAATTCGCCACACCGATGCTTCTTGTTCTTGTAGCGGTTGAATTCGCTGACCTTGTCTTTGCTTTTGATTCTATACCCGCGATTTTCGCGGTAACTACCGATCCTTTCATTATTTACACTTCAAATATATTTGCAATTCTCGGTCTGAGAACACTGTACTTTGCACTTGCAGGAATAATGCATAAATTCCATTACCTGAAAATCGGTCTCTCTCTGATTCTGATATTTATAGGTTTCAAAATGCTGATTGTAGATCTGTATAAGATCCCGATTATGTTTTCTCTCGGAGTAATTGCGATGATCTTAATAACTTCAGTTGTTTATTCGCTCTTCAGACCGTTGCCGGAGAAGGAAGAGCCGTAATCTTAAAGTCTTTATTTTTCAGACTGATTATTAAAATACCGGTAAAATTTTACTTGCATTAAATATGTATTTCAATAATAATTTTATTCCGGACGATTTATGAAGATTTCAACTTTCTGTAATATCTATTACCACATCCGGCCAAAACGTTGTGTTAAATCTTTGAGATTTAATATAGTCGCTTTTCTTTTGAGCCCCGGTAAAAGCTTTCGGGGGCAGGCTAAGAAAAGCTCCGCAAAAGAAAAATCGCACGATGGTGATAAACTGCCTGAAACTCTTTCGCATTGTCTGCAAGAATTTCAACTCTCCGCACACTTCGTTCGTCAGACAGGAAATTCCTGCTGACGCCAACTCTCAGAATATTTTAACGGCAATTTATCACCGGCAGGTTTATTCTCCGATTGTTTTTATTAAAATTTATTTATTTTCAAAATTTATTCAACAGTTTTAAATTAATTTGAACAGCAGCGGCATGAATATTATTTCAGAATTATTATACCTGTGAAAAAGATTAATACCCGGACATCTCTAATTATTCTTAAGCTGATAATCTTTTCAAATTCAGGGTGATTCAATGATTCTAATCTTATTGTTAATGTTTTGTTTTGCAATAAATGGTATCTTTAATTTACATGTATAAAACATCGTCTAAACTTTGATGTTTATTTTCCATAAATTTGTTAAAACCAGACAGTTCTTTAACTGACAGACTTAATCAGAATAAAATTAAAATAGACAACACTGATGTAATATTCATTGTTTAATACAGTTTAAAACATTTTAAAATAAAAACTTATAAATGAATAAAAAAAACAAACTCTTTCATATAATTCCGGTATTACTGATTCCGTTTCTGTTTTTATTTTCTATGAACTATTCAGGATGTTCCGGTATAAGCGATACGGTTGAAAATGCTAAGAGACTTCAGTTTAAGCTCGGTTCCGTAGACGGTTTTAATATTGCCGGAGTTAAACTTAAAAATGTAAGTTCAATCAGTAATCTTAATATTACCGACGGAGCAAAGCTTCTTGCGGCGTTTGCCGGCGGGAATATGCAGTCATCATTTACAGTTAATTTAATTGCAAAAAATCCAGATTATGCAGGCGGGTCTAAGGAAAACTCCTCTCTGATAAAAGGACTTGACTGGAGACTTTTGATAGATGATAATGAAGTTCTTACAGGAGCAATAGACAAGACAATTGAAATCCCCGGAGTCGGCAAACAGGTTACCATTCCCATACCAGTAAAAATTGACTTTATGAAACTGCTGGGCAACGGAGGTTATGAAAGTCTGATAAATCTTGCGCTTGCAATCGGAGGAAAATCTGGTAACAGTTCGAAGCTTACGCTGAAAATAAAACCTACCATTGACACATTTCTCGGAGGAATAACCTATCCGGGTGAAATTGATGTGGTCAGCAAAGAGTTCAGATAGTATTTCACTTGTTTATTCTGAACACAAAACCCTGCTGTAACAAAGAATACGACAGGGTTTTTTATTGTAGAAAAGTACTAATATAAATCTCAGGAAGTATTGAAGCAGCAGCAGAATGAATAATCAATATAATATAAAGCTGCAGTGAGAGAAATCATTATCGCGAAAGATTTAATTTTATTCTTTTCTATGAAATCCCTTACATGACCGTCTTTTCGAGCATCTGCGCAAAGCACTGTGCATTCTTTTATAATAACAAGAGAATTTGCAGGCTGATAAGACATGCTTAACGCAAAAACAATAAACACCGCAAGAAATATTTTCCTGATTTCCATTTAAATTAAAATAAGAGAAATCATTTTAAAAAACTATTTAGATGTTTTGTGTATTATCCCGGAAAGCTACATCCATCCAAATCGTTGTATTAAAACTTTGTGATTTTTCTGCTTACAAAGTTTAGGTTTTGTAATCTAAATTTCAAATTTCCTAAGCCGGGGAGTGTGTGTGAAAACAAAGGATAAACCCAAAGTCTCAGAGACTCTAAGTTACAAACCTTCAAAAATAGAAACTATTAACCTTCAAGGTTTTTTCCATAATTTCGTTTTCACACATTCTATATGGATTGGAAAAGAGAGAGGTTTTGAGACACATTCAAAAGGGAAGGTTTGGGAGGAGTCAAATAAACCAGAATTAATAACAAATTTTTTGCATGTAAAAAGTACATCTGCCCGCAATCTGCTTATAAATTGATAATATACAATTGAATAGCTAATTTAAAAAAAAATATTTTTGATAACAGGATTATTACTTGGCATATGTATCGGGTTTATATTTTCGATGCCGCCTCTCGGACCAACATACTTTGCAATAATTGAAAAAGGATTAAAGAAAGAATTCAACAATGCCGTATCCATTGGAATCGGTGCTGGAATTATGGATATGGTTTACATTCTTGTTGCATTCGGAGGAGTTTCTGTAATTACGGCTTTTTTCCCGGACTCAGTCAACAGTTTCTTTGCATCAAATGAAGTTACAATAAAATATTATCTTGCAATCGGCGGATGTATTCTTATAATCTTTTACGGAATAAAGATTATTTCTATCAAGAAGATACCCGAAAAGCCTGTATCAGAAGAAACCGAAATAAAGATAAAACAGAAACTGATTAAAGTTCAGAATGTACTGAAGATTACTGAAGTCAAGCTGGACAAACTGCTTCATACACACAGACAGGAGAAACCAAATTCGGCTATATTCGGAAGCTTAATGTTCGGAGTATTATCCTGTCTGTCATCACCAACACTTCCGGCATCCTGGTTTGCCACAGTAGGGTATTTGAAGAGTTACGGGCTGATAAGCTCGGGGATATTATCCGGATTTTTTCTGGCATTCGGAGTGCTGGCAGGAACTTCCCTCTGGTTTTATGTTATGACAAAACTGATATTCAGGCATACGGATAAAATCAATCCCGGAATAATGAAAAAGCTGAATATATTTACGGGCTCATTTCTGATTATTATCGGCGCAGTGTTTTTATACCGGACGGTATTTTAATCAACAGCCTGCACTTAATCATCATCCGGAAAATTCATTTAAAGTTAAACATTTCTGTTTTAATTTACGTCAATGAACGAAGATATATTAAAAAGCGCAAAGAGTATCTGTACTTTCTGTCAGACACCGATTAAAAATGAATCGGAGGAATATCTCTGTCCTTCGTGTCATTCGCCTTATCATGCCGACTGCTGGGAGGAAAACAAAGGATGCGCCGTTTACGGATGCGGGGAAAAGAAGAAAATAAACAATGAAGAAGTTTCACTCAATGAAGCAATTATAAACATAGAATATCTCATCAACAGAAATCAGTTTTCCGAGGCAATTATTGAATGCAAACAGTTGCTGAAGTTAGAAAAAAGAAGCACTGAGCTGAAGAACCTTTACAACAGGGCTGTAGCTCTGATCAACAATAAAATAAATCTTCTGACGAGCGGAGATGAAGCCTTTAACAGAAAGGACTATAAGTCAGCGGAGATATATTACAGGAATGTATTAAAGTATGCGGATGAAGTTGAGACAAATTTTATCAATGCAAGACTTGAAATTTCGAAAGAGAAAATTCCCGATCAGAAAAGAAAAAAATTATTTCAGAATATTCTTATAATAATATTAATACTTGCCATTCTTTCTGCAATAGGCTATCTCGGTTATTATGCCTTTGTGCTGAAGGAGGACAGGGATTACACGGAACTCGTAAGATCTGACAATTCAAAGGATCTCAAATCAATGGAGCAGATGCTTGGAAAGTATGAATTTTTTCTGAGGAATTATCCGGACGGAAAATACAGGAAGCGTATAATTGACAGGATTAATCAGTATTCATATCAGATAGCTAACGGTTATTACAAAAATGACTGGAGACTTTCGCTGAGATACTTTAACAAAATTGCAAATTCAATTGACACGGCAGATGCAAAAAATCTGATGAACAATATTTATAATTCTGCTTTTGAAGAATACAGGCAGAAAATCTCAAATGCGAAAAAGTTAAATTCAGTTTCCAAATACAGCGAAGCTCTGAATGAACTAAATAATGCAATGAACATTTTAAATTCATTTCCCGGATCCGAAATTGCAAAAGAGAGGAATATAGTAGAATCAAATATGCAGCTTCTTAACAAAAAAATTTCCTCAATAGTAAAAATAAATGAAATCAACAGGGAAATTACCGATAAGGACAGGGAGCTTAACGGGCAGCTTCCTTCATCGGGAAGCAAAACAGTTTTGCTCGAAGGCAGGGTCGTGAGATATACAGACCCTGATTTATTCACGGTAAAGGAATCTTCGAAAGGAGAGCTTGTTGTCGTAAAAAGCCTGGACGGAGATTTCAGCGCGGGGCAGAGTATCAAACTGGAATGCCTGACTAGCGGAAATATTACGATTCCCGATGATACGGGAAAAAACAGAGAGTATAAACTTTACCTTCCATACTTTGAGAATAACAGCTCAAATGAACAGACATTTTCCGATCCGGAAAAAGATGCAATTTATGAAAGAGTAAAAATTCTCAAAACACAGAAAGCAAAAATCGACAGCCTCCTTAAGATGAATCTGATGTAAGAATTCATTCAAAATAAATCAATTTTTTAACCTGATTGATTAATTCAGTTTCCTGAACGATATGTTTCTGATGAGAAATTATGTAGAAGAATTTCCTGCTGAAAATGAATAAACTTCGTAAATTATTTTTTTTTAAATTTTTCAAAATTTTATATACTGAATTTATAAAATTACATTAGAAAGCCTGAAAAAAGTAAAGAAAATGTAAATTGAAGTATTTATCTTTTAAAACAAAGTTCCGAAAATGAAAAATGAAGCAATGGGAATGAATATTAA
>JAEUSI010000013.1:15232-38924 GCA_016788375.1 Ignavibacteria bacterium
AGCACAGGGAATGTAAAATAAAGCACAGGGAATGTAAAATAAAGCACAGGGAATGTAAAATAAAGCACAGGGAATGTAAAATAAAGCACAGGGAATGTGACATAAAATTCAGTGAATGGAGTAAAATGAAGAGGGAAAGAACTTAGAAGCTGACGGCAGTATTTTAAAAGCTGCCGGCTGCATTTTAAAAGATGACGCCGGCATTTTAGAAGCAGCCGGAAGTATTTTTGAAACTGCCGGAAACATTTTAAAAATTCAGGATGTCTGATTTAATAGACAGTGAATGGAATAAAATGAAGAGTGAATGAACTTAGAAGCTGCCGGCTGCATTTTAAAAGATGACGTCGGCATTTTAAAAGATGACGCCGGCATTTTAGAAGATGATGCCGGCATTTTAAAAATACAGGGAAAGCGGTATTAGTGACAAAAACTTCACAAAAAACATCACCTAATTGATTATTTTCATGGATAAATCAGAAATGTTAAAGAATTGACTGATATTTCAACTAAATTCAGAAAATCAAACTATATAATCTGAAAATTAAAAAGAACACCGGAATGCGGCATGAAGTATACAAAACATTAAAAATTCTGCATTTTTAAAACGACATATAAAACCGGATAAATAGTGACGGAAATTTACAAGGGATTGCAAATTTTTTTCATAAGAATATCAATAATTCTATTGATTAAGTTAGATAAAATTAATATTTTATAAATCTTTTCGCAATCTTTCATAGAAAAATAACGGGTAGGTAGCGAAGTGGTTAAACGCAACAGACTGTAAATCTGTCGACAATTGTCTTCGGAGGTTCGAATCCTTCCCTACCCACGTAAAAAATTACAGCAGGAATCAGAACAGAAATTGCCTGTAGTAATAATTGTTCATTGAAATAAAGGGAATTAAGCGGGAGTAACTCAGTTGGTAGAGTCACAGCCTTCCAAGCTGTTGGTCGCGAGTTCGAGTCTCGTCTCCCGCTCGGAATAAATTTTCAGGGCAGAAAACCGGAGACCGGATACCCTGAAAAAGAAGCTCATAAAATTGCTGATGTAGCTCAGTTGGTAGAGCACTTCCTTGGTAAGGAAGAGGTCACCGGTTCAATCCCGGTCATCAGCTCAAACTGAAAAAGATTTATAATTAAAAGATATCAGATTCAACGTCATTTCAGGATGACCGGATATAATACCTAATTTTACAATATACCCGAAACAAAAAAACCAGAATAATTAATATTTATCAACAAAAATGGCAAAAGAAGGATCAAGAATCAAAATAAAGCTTGTTAGTGTAGAAGGCCCGCACAAGGGAAAATCTGTATATGTAACCACAAAAAACAGAATTAACTCAAAAGAGAGACTGGAGCGTAAAAAGTACTGCAAGTGGACAAAGCAGCACATACTTCACAGAGAATCCAAATAAATCTGAATTGTTGCGGGTGTAGCTCAATTGGTAGAGTAGCGGTCTCCAAAACCGTTGGTTGGGGGTTCGAGTCCCTCCTCCCGTGCATTTGAAACTGAAAAACATAATACAATAAATGAAAGACAAGATAATAAATTTTTTCGAGGATATTTACAAAGAGATGAAGAAAGTATCCTGGCCAAAGAGAGAGGAACTGATAGATTCAACGAAAGTAGTTGTGGTAACGATGCTGATATCGGCAGTGATAGTATATATTATTGACAAGGGGATCAGCGAACTGCTTAAGGCAATTTTCTGAGAAAAGTATATTTCGGAAAGGAATTTTTACAAGAGTAAAAAATAAAGAAAACAAATAAGACAGATGCAAATGAACTCACCGGAAAATATACAGGAAGAGATAAAAGACATAGAAAATGAGAAGTCCGAAGAAACCAGTGAAGAGGAAAACGGAAATTTCAAATGGTATGCAGTCAGAATAATTTCAGGTCATGAAAACAAAGTTAAAGCATATCTTGACAATGAAATCAGGAACGAGAATTTAGGAGATAAGATTAATAATGTGCTGATTCCTCTTGAAAAAGTATTTGAAGTAAAGGGAGGCAAGAGAAAGATAAAGCTGAAAAACTTCCTTCCGGGTTATATACTCATAGAAGCCGATCTAGACGATAAGATAAGGGATTTTATATCCAAGACACCGTCAATAATAAACATGGTAGGTTCAAAGAGCGTAAAAGGTAAAAGACTTGATCCTCTGCCGCTGCGTTCGGCTGAGGTAAAGAGAATTAAATCAATACTTAATGACGAAGCGGATGAAAAGAAGCTCGATGTTTTCCTTAATGTTGGAGATCCTGTTAAGGTAACGAGCGGACCGTTTAATAATTTCAGCGGAAACATACTGGAAGTAAATCTCGAAAAGCTCAAGGTAAAAGTCATGGTAAGCATATTCGGAAGAAAGACTCCGATTGAACTAGAATTAGGTCAAATAGAAAAAGAAAAATAACAATTAAAAATATTTTTATATTATGGCAAAAAAGATAACAGGTTTTGTAAAGCTTCAGATTCCGGCCGGTTCGGCAACAATGGCTCCTCCTGTAGGTCCTGCACTTGGACAGAGAGGTGTAAACGGAATGGAATTCTGCAAGCAGTTTAATGCAAGAACCCAGGATAAAAAAGGACTGATAATTCCGGTAGTTATTACTGTTTTTTCGGATAAATCATTTACATTTATCACAAAGACTCCTCCGGCGGCAGTTCTGCTAATTAAAGCAGCGGGAATCGAAAAAGGTTCAGGCGTACCGAATAAAACAAAAGTAGGGAAAGTTACGAAAAAGCAGTTAAAGGAAATTGCAGAAACTAAAATGCCTGATCTGAATGTGCATGATGTAGATGCAGCGATGAGACTTGTTGCAGGAACGGCAAGAAGCATGGGAATAACCGTAGAAAATTAAAATTAATTTTAAAAAAATTAACGTTATGAAATTAACAAAGAAGCAAAAAGAGAACGCAAAGAAGATTGATGTAAAGCCGGAATACGATCTTAAGGATGCAGTGGAGAAACTGAAACAGGCAAAGCAGGCGAAGTTTGATGAATCAGTGGATGTTGCAGTAAGGCTCGGAGTAGATCCAAAGCATGCGGATCAGGTTGTAAGAGGAACAGTATCGCTTCCGCACGGCACGGGAAAGACGGTAAGAGTGCTTGTGATAGCAAAGCCGGAGAAACATGATGAAGCAAGAGAAGCCGGAGCTGATCATGTGGGGTTTGATGATTACATAAAAAAGATACAGGAAGGATGGACGGATATAGACGTAATTATTGCCACTCCTGATACTATGAGCGAGCTTGGAAAAATCGGAAAAGTTTTAGGACCGAGAGGATTAATGCCGAATCCTAAGAGCGGAACGGTAACACCGAATGTCGGACAGGCAGTCAAAGATATAAAAGCAGGTAAGATAGATTTCAGGGTTGACAAAACAGGAATAGTTCATTCAATAGTGGGCAAAATTTCATTTGACGCGGGAAAGCTTAAAGAGAATATAGATGCATTTTTAAATACGATAGTCAAGCTGAAACCAGCATCATCAAAAGGAACTTATATAAAGAGTATAACGATTTCAACAACGATGGGACCGGGAATAAAAGTTGATAAAACCTATGCCAACGTTAAAAAGGCAGCTTAATTAAACAGAATTTACGCACTCAACACATACAGCCTGCCCCGCTTCAGGCAGGCAGAACAAATCAGGTACAAACATTATTAAACTTAACTGATCGTTAATGAATAAAGAAAAAAAGGCAGAATCGGTTCAGGAGATAAAGGAAATGATAAAATCTTCTGAAGCGCTGTACCTTACGGATTTCAGCGGATTAACGGTTGAGGAAGTTAATGAAATCAGAAAAGAATTCTTTAAGTCAAATGTAAAGTACAAGGTTGTTAAGAACACATTAACAGTCAGGGCTTTAAAGGAGACGGATAATTATTCATCGCACATTGATAAATTAACAGAATCCTTGAACGGACCTACCGGAATAGTTTTTGCTTCAGAGAATCCGGCAGCACCCGCAAAAATCATTAAGAAATATTTCGACAAGATACAAAAGCCGAAGCTGAAAGTTGCAGTTTTTGAGAATGAGCTTTATGATTCCAAAAGCCTTAACTCGCTGGCTTCGCTGCCGACAAAGGAAGAAGTAATAGCGTCAATACTGGGTTCGCTGAATGCGCCTGCTTCGGGAATAGTCGGATCAATCAATGCGGTAATGAGAGATCTTTTCAGCGTTATAGAAGAAGTTGGGAAGAAAAAAGCCGCTTAAAATTTTAAATTAATTATTTAATAAAATAACAAAAGGTAAATAAAAATGTCAGTACAGGAAATAGCAGATAAAATAGGTGAATTAACATTATCACAGGCTTCAGAATTAAAGAAAATTCTCGAAGATAAATTCGGCGTAACTGCAGCAGCTCCGATGATGGTTGCAGGCGGCGCACCTACAGGTGCAGCAGCAGCTCCGGCAGAAGAGCAGACAGAATTTACTGTTATACTTGCAGAAGCAGGTGCTCAGAAAATCAATGTTATCAAAGCAGTTAAAAACGCAACCGGTCTTGGATTAACCGAAGCAAAAGCATTAGTAGAAAGTGCGCCAAAACCTGTAAAAGAAAATATCTCAAAGGCAGATGCAGACAAACTGAAAGCAGATCTTGAAGCTGCAGGTGCCAAAGTAGAAGTAAAATAAATTTCTTTTATCAATCTGAATTTAATATTCACACTTTAACATCAAATATATTTATTAAAATATTAAACAGTCCCGGCAGAAACACCAGCCGGGATTGTTTATTAAAAATTCCGGGGGTATAAAGCTTGGAAAACACAGAAATGGATTTAAATTTAAAACCGTTAAACGGCAAGAACAAAAGATTAACGTTTGCCAAAACTTCAATAAAACATGATCCGCCTGATCTGCTTAATGTGCAGATTCAGTCATACAGGGACTTTCTTCAGGAAGATACGCCAGCAAGCAAAAGAAAGTCACAGGGACTTCAGAAAGTTTTTGAAGATAATTTTCCGATCACTGATTCAAGAGAAACGGCATTGCTTGAGTATGTGGATTATTATCTTGAAAAACCTCATTATTCCGTAATAGAATGTCAGGAGCAGGGTCTGACTTATGCGGTTCAGGTAAAGGCGCGTTTAAGACTTTCAACAAAGCCGAATGCAGCGGCTAAAGAGTATAATTACACGATAGAGAATGATGTATATCTCGGAAATCTTCCGTACATGACACCGAGAGGAAGCTTTATTATAAACGGAGCCGAGAGAGCTATAGTCAGTCAGCTTCACAGATCGCCGGGTGTCGTATTCAGCGAATCCATTCATGCAAACGGAACAAAACTTTATTCCGCAAGGGTAATTCCTTTCAGAGGATCATGGGTAGAATTTACAACAGATATAAATGATCTTCTGTATGCTTATGTTGACAGAAAGAAGAAGTTTTATTTTTCAACGCTTCTGAAAGCACTCGGATTGAACGAACATTATCAGATGCTTGAATTGTTCGGTCTTGTAGAGCCGGTTAAAATCTCGGATAAAAATTATCTTGATTACGTAGGCAGGATAGTTCTGGAGAATGTAATTAATAAGGAAACTGGTGATGATCCTGGAATTCCGGAAGGTACAATATTAACGGCTGAGCAGCTTGTATCTGCTCTTAATTCAAAAATAAAGGAACTGAAGTTACTCAAGTCCAATCCTACAGACGGAGAAAAAATAATATACAATACGGTAGTAAACGATGACGACGAATCGGATCTGTTAATTGAAAAAACGCCTGCTGACCAGCTTCCGAAAGACAAGAAGGCTGCAGCGGCGCTGATGGAATCAGAAGCCGAAAGCGCAAGAAGCTATATTGAAAAACTGTTTTTCAATACGAAGAAATATGACCTGGGAAATGTAGGACGGTATAAAATTAATTACAAGCTCGGACTGAAAATAGATCCGCATATCACTGTATTAACACTGGAAGATATTGTCAGCATAATTAATTATATCAGGGATCTTGCAGACGGCAGGAAGGAAGTTGATGACATTGACCATCTCGGAAACAGAAGAGTAAGAACAGTAAACGAGCAGTTGTCAGCTCAGTTTTCACTCGGACTGTCAAGAATGTCAAGAACAATAAGAGACAAGATGAGTATCCATGACGAGGAAAATCTTACGCCTTCAAAGCTTATCAGCGCAAGACCTATAACAAGCGCACTGGCTTCTTTCTTCGGAACGAGTCAGCTGTCACAGTTTATGGACCAGACAAATCCGCTTGCAGAGATGACACATAAGAGAAGAATCAGCGCACTCGGACCGGGAGGTTTGTCAAGAGAGAGAGCGGGATTTGAAGTAAGGGACGTACACTATACGCATTACGGAAGATTGTGTCCGATTGAAACGCCGGAAGGTCCGAATATCGGACTGATATCCTCTCTGTGCATTCATTCGAGAATAAACGAACTCGGTTTTATTGAGACACCTTACAGAAAAGTTATAAACGGAAAAGTTGTAGATGAAATAGAATTCCTTTCCGCGGAAAAAGAGGACTTCTACAGGATTGCGCAGGCAAACGAGCCTGTTGATTCGAAGGGAAATTTTATGAACGAAAGAATCAAGGGAAGATATAAAGGTGATTTTCCTCTGCTGAAATCGGAAGAAATTGATTATATGGATGTTGCAACAAATCAGATTGTGAGCGCAGCAGCTGCATTAATTCCTTTCCTTGAGCATGATGACGCAAACAGAGCGCTGATGGGAAGCAATATGCAGAGACAGGCAGTTCCTCTTCTCAGACCCGAATCACCAGTAGTCGGAACGGGATTTGAGGAAATTGTTGCAAGAGATTCAAGGACAATGCTTCTTGCAGAAGCAGACGGACTCGTCGAATACGTTTCTGGAGACAAGATTATAGTCAGATACAATGTTAAGGAAGATTCGGACGAAAGCCTGCTGAGTTTTGACAACAGGAAACTCGTTGAATACAACCTTGTAAAATTTCTCAGGACAAATCAGGATACATCAATAAATCAGAGACCTATAGTTACAGAAGGTCAGAGGGTTAAAAAAGGCGACATACTGGCTGACGGGTCTTCTACACAGCAGGGTGAACTAGCGCTCGGAAGAAACGTGCTTGTTGCATTTATGCCGTGGAGAGGATACAATTACGAAGATGCCATAATTATAAGTGAAAAATTAGTTGCTGATGACGTATATACTTCCATTCACATTGAAGAATTCAGTCTTGAAGTCAGGGACACAAAGAGAGGCGAGGAAGAACTTACGAAAGAAATTCCGAATGTAAGCGAAGAAGCTACAAAGGATCTGGATGAAAACGGAATTATCAGAATCGGAGCTGAAGTAAAGGAAAGCGATATACTTATAGGAAAGGTAACTCCGAAAGGGGAGACAGAGCCTACGCCGGAAGAGAAGCTTCTCAGGGCAATATTCGGAGACAAGGCGGGAGACGTAAAGGATGCATCGCTTAAAGCCACACCGGGACTGAAGGGAATAATCATAAACAAGAAATTATTCTCCAGAAAGACCAGGGATACAGAAAGCAAGAGAGACGAGAAGAGAAAGATTGACAAGCTGGAAGCAGAGAGAAAAAAGGAAATCAAGGATCTCAATCACAAGATAGCGGAGAAATTTGATATACTACTGGAAGGCAAGGAATCACTCGGCTTTAAAGATAAAAAAGGAAATATACTTGTAAAGAGCGGAGCTTCATTTAAAAAAGAAACATTTATTAATCTTATAGAGAATCAGGGATATATACTTGCAGATTTTGAATATGACAATGAATGGTCCGACAATAAAAGGGCAAACGGATTAATTCCGGATATATACAGAAATTATACATTCAAACAGAATGAAATAGAAGAGCGTTATAAAAGATTAAAAGATAAAGTTAAGCTTGGAGACGAACTGCCTACAGGAGTTGTAAAGCTTGCGAAAGTATATGTTGCAAAGAAAAGAAAACTGTCAGTCGGCGACAAAATGGCGGGAAGACACGGTAACAAGGGAGTTGTAGCAAAGATAGTTCCGGTAGAAGACATGCCTTTCCTTCCGGACGGAACGCCTGTGGACATAGTATTAAATCCGCTGGGAGTGCCTTCAAGAATGAATCTCGGTCAGCTTTATGAAACAGCATTAGGCTGGGCGGCAAAGAATCTCGGAGTAAAATTTGCGACTCCGATATTTGACGGAGCGACAGTTGCTGAGATAATGGAATTCCTGACAAAGGCAGGACTGAGCGATAATTCGAGAACGGATTTATATGACGGAAAGACAGGCGAGAAGCTTGATCAGAAAGTAACATGCGGATACATTTATATGCTGAAACTTTCACACTTAGTTGATGATAAGATGCATGCAAGATCCATCGGACCATATTCCCTGATAACGCAGCAGCCGCTCGGCGGAAAAGCGCAGTTCGGAGGTCAGAGATTCGGAGAGATGGAATGCTGGGCGCTTCAGGGTTACGGAGCAGCGCATATTCTGCAGGAAATGCTGACTTACAAGAGTGATGACGTTACGGGAAGAAGCAAGGTTTATGAAGCTATTATAAAAGGAGACAATTTGCCTGAACCGGGAATTCCGGAATCATTCAATGTATTGCTGAAAGAGCTTCAGGGATTGTGTCTGGATATAAATCTGGATGAGTAAGTAGTACAGGTTAGTATGATTAAATCATTTTTAATCGTAACTATTCTCTGTTCCTGTACAGGTTTCTGTCAGGAGAAAAGTAAAAGTCGTTCTTTAATTTATTCCGGTAACAGATCATTTAAAATATCTTATCCCTTATATGAAATACATGCAGGCTTAGGAATTTTAAACGGAGGAAATATCGGAGGCAGAATAAGGCTGAATGAGCAAACCGGTTTTGAGGTATCATACGGCAGAGATATAATATTCAGTACAGGTAATAATACAAATTATTATTGCGCAGGACTTAATGTTTATACATCTTCCTATTCATCATTTGTGATAAGTCTGATTGGAGCTTATAAAAAGAATAATTCCAAATCTTCAGGAATCATTTCACCGAATGCAGGATATGTTCATTACGGGAAAAAAGGTATCACCATACAGGCAAGAGGCGGGCTTCAGTTTTATCTCAATAAGGATTATAATATGGAAGATTACGGATTAAGCATGATTACATTTGATTTTAGCATAGGAAAAAGTTTTTAAATTACAAAAAGCAAATAAATAATTTAAACATAAATCAAAGAGGTTAAAATGGCTTTTAAAACAGAGCACAAAAGAAAAAGATTTTCGAAGATAAGCATTAACTTAGCTTCAACTGATGCAATTATTTCAAAATCTTTTGGTGAAGTGTTAAAGCCGGAAACAATTAATTACAGAACATTCAAGCCGGATAAAGACGGTTTGTTCTGTGAAAAAATATTCGGTCCGGTCAGAGACTGGGAATGTCATTGCGGAAAGTATAAAGGTATTCGTTATAAGGGAATAGTATGCGACAGATGCGGAGTTGAGATAAACCTGAAAAATGTCAGAAGAGAGAGAATGGGGCATATTACTCTGAGCGTGCCTGTTGTACACATCTGGTATTTCAGATCCATGCCGACGAAAATCGGTTATGTGCTGGGGATAACGTCGAAGGAGCTGGAAAGAATTATTTATTATGAAACTTATGTAGTAATAAATCCCGGTAATACAGGATTTAAGAAGAATCAGCTTATTACTGAAGACGAATACAATGAAACACTCGACAAAATGACAGAGGAAGAGCACAGCATGGAGGATGATGATCCGAAGAAATTCATTGCCGGCCAGGGCGGGGAAGCAATTAAAGAGCTGCTTAAAAGAGTGCAGTTAGAAGAGGAAATTGCAAGATTAAGAGCCGAGCTGAAGGATGATCCTTCTGCATTAAAAAAAGCGGAGAATATAAAAAGACTCAGAGTTCTTGAAGCATTCAGAACAAAGCCGGGAAGCAGACCAAACAAACCGGAATGGATGGTGCTTGATGTCGTTCCCGTAATACCGCCTGAACTGAGACCGCTTGTTCCTTTAGAAGGAGGAAGATTTGCAACGAGTGATCTTAATGATTTGTACAGAAGAGTTATTATAAGAAACAACAGATTAAAAAGATTAATTGACATAAAAGCACCCGAAGTAATTTTAAGAAATGAAAAGAGAATGCTTCAGGAAGCAGTTGATGCGCTTCTTGATAATTCAAGAAGAGTAACAGCAGTTAAAGCCGAGAACAGAGCTCTGAAATCCCTGTCTGACATTCTAAAGGGAAAACAGGGCAGATTCAGACAGAACCTTCTCGGAAAGAGAGTTGATTATTCCGGAAGATCGGTAATCGTTGTAGGACCGGAACTTAAACTTCATCAGTGCGGAATTCCGAAAGACATGGCTCTTGAACTGTTCAAACCGTTTGTAATAAGAAGACTCATTGACAGGGATTATGTAAAGACCGTAAAGAGCGCAAAGAAATTAATTGACAAGAGAACGCCGGAAGTATGGGATATACTTGAGAATGTAATTGACGGTCATCCAGTAATGCTCAACAGGGCACCTACGCTTCACAGGCTGAGTATACAGGCATTCCAGCCGGTGCTTATAGAAGGAAAGGCGATAACACTTCATCCTTTTGTATGTATAGCGTTCAATGCGGATTTTGACGGAGATCAGATGGCGGTGCACGTTCCGCTGTCTTACGAAGCGCAGCTTGAGGCTTCAATAATGATGCTTTCATCGCATAACATATTATCTCCTCAGAACGGAGCCCCGATACTAATACCGAATCAGGAACTTATACTCGGATGTTATTATCTTACAAAGGAAATGAAAGGCGACAAGGGAGAAGGAAAAATGTTTTCGTCTCCTGAAGAAGTTCTGATTGCCTTTGACAACAAGATTATAAATCTCCATTCGAGGATAAAGGTCAGAATTGACGGAAAGATTATAGAAACAACAACCGGAAGAACAATTTTCAATCTTATAGTTCCAAAGAAAATTCCGTTTATTAACGAGCTTCTTAAAAAGAAAAAGATCATTGAAATAATCGGAATGATATATAATGAAGTAGGTAATCTTGAGACTTCAAAATTCCTTGATGATCTGAAGGAACTCGGATTCAAGTATGCAACATCAGGCGGATTGTCTGTAAACATTGATGATATAGAAGTGCCGAGGACAAAAGATAAAATCATTGAAGAAGCGTATAAAAGAGTTGATGTAATCGAAAGATCCAAAGCAAGAGGAATAATTTCCGAGAATGAAAGATATAATAAAGTCATTGATATATGGACACACGTCCGGGACGAAGTAAAGAGAGATCTGATGCTTAACCTGACTAAATCCAAGAACGGATTTAACTCTCTTCATATGATGATAGATTCCGGCGCAAGAGGTTCGGCAGAGCAGGTGAGTCAGCTTGCAGGTATGAGAGGACTTATGCAGAAACCGCAGAAATCCATGACGGGACAGGCGGGTGAAATTATTGAGAATCCGATTATTGCAAACTTTAAGGAAGGTCTTTCAATTCTCGAATACTTTATATCCACGCACGGCGCGAGAAAAGGTCTTGCCGATACGGCACTTAAGACAGCCGATGCCGGATATCTGACGAGAAGGCTTGTTGATGTGGCTCAGGATGTGATTATAACGGAAGATGACTGCGGAACGACAAGAGGAGTAGCGACAGAAGCTCTGAAAGAAGGGGAGGATGTTAAGGAAACACTTGCAGAAAGAATACTCGGAAGAGTGGCGGTACATGATGTTGTAAATCCGCTTACAAAGAAAGTCATTATAAAGACAGGTGAATTAATAACTGAGGAAAAAGCAAATCTGATTTCAGAAACTCCGGTTACTGAAGTTGAAATAAGGTCAGTACTCACCTGCGAAACAAAGCGAGGTGTATGCGCAAAATGTTACGGCAGAAATCTTGCAACCGCAAAGCTTGTGGAAGTAGGGGAAGCCGTAGGAATTATAGCAGCTCAGTCAATCGGCGAGCCGGGAACACAGCTTACGCTGAGGACATTCCATATCGGAGGTACTGCAAGCAAGATTATTACACAGTCTCAGATAGTTTCGAAGTTTGAAGGTAAAGCAAAATTTGAGGCGATAAAGATTGTAGAATACAAAGGCGGAGCCGGCGCTGAATTTGTATCGCTGAGCAGAAACGGAATGATTAACATAATAGATGAAAACGGTTCACAGATGGCAAGATATTCGGTTCCTTACGGCGCTCATTTAAAAGTGAAAAACAACGAGAAAGTTGCGAAAAACGGAATATTGTATGAATGGGATCCTTACAACTCGGTAATTGTAGCTGAAGATGACGGGATAATAAGCTATGTAGATATGGAAGAAGGAAAGCAGTATGATCTTGCAAAAGACGAGCAGACGGGATACTTCCAGAAAATTGTCATTGAAAGCCGTGACAAAACAAAGAGCCCTGCAATACAGATACTGAATCCGAAAAATGATAAAGTACTGAGTTCGTATCTGATACCTGCAAAGGCAAGCCTTCTTGTAGATGACGGTGAAGCTGTAAAAGCGGGAACAATTATCGTAAAAATCCCGAGAGAATCCGGAAAGACAAGAGACATTACCGGAGGACTTCCGAGAGTAACGGAATTATTCGAAGCCAGAAGCCCGAGTGATCCATCGAAAGTTGCTGAAATTGACGGAACTGTTGAAATCGGAAAAATCTCAAGAGGAAGCAGGGAAGTAAGAATAATCAGCAAAGACGGAAGCAAGGTTATTGATTATAAAATTCCAATCGGAAAGCATATTCTTGTCAGGCACGGAGATGTTGTTAAGTCAGGCGAACCGTTAACTGGCGGAGCTTTTGATCCTGTGGATATACTTAAGATCAAAGGAGTTGCTGAAGTTCAGGGTTATCTTGTAAATGAAATTCAGGAAGTTTACAGAATACAGGGTGTAAAAATTAACGACAAGCATATTGAGGTAATCGTGAGACAAATGCTTCAGAAAGTAAAGATAACTGATCCGGGAGATACAGCATTCCTCGAGGGAGACGTTGTTCACAAGAATTTATTCGGAGAGAACAATGAAAAACTTAAGGGTATGGTAGTAATAACCGATACAGGAGACAGCGATAAAGTCACGGAAGGCGAGATAATTTCCAAGAAGGAAGTTAAGGATATAAATACAGCTCTGAAGAAGAAAGACAAGGCTGCAGTTAAATCCCGTGATGCCGTACCTGCTACAGCAGAGCCTGTACTTCTCGGAATTACCCAGACTTCTCTTACGACCGACAGCTTTATATCGGCAGCATCATTCCAGGAAACAACAAAAGTTCTGACTGATGCGGCGATCAGAGGAAAAGTTGATCACCTTCTCGGACTGAAAGAAAATGTTATCATCGGACAGCTGATACCTGCAGGAACAGGATTAAGAAAATACAGGGAACTGTTAGTAAGTGAAAAGGAAAGCAGTACTGATATTTCAGACAGTAAGGAAGAAACACCAAAAACAAAATCAAAAAAGAAAAAGGAAGCTGAAGAAGAAGTAGAAGCATAATCTTTTTCATGAAATATATATTAAAAAAGCCGGATACAAATTCCGGCTTTTTTTTTGACATTAAATAAAGGAAATAAAAATTTCCTATGCGAATCTTTGATTAAAACATTGCATTTATACCAATTGTAGGTAAAATCCCGATGCTTTCATTTGCTTCAATCTGCCTGGTATATTTATTCCATTCATATTCCGTAATATTTTTCGCATTAAACAAATTCTGAATATCAATATAAGCTACAAGCGACCAGGCTTTGAAATTAATTCTTTTTTCCACTCTTATATCAAAACTGCTGTAGGCAGGATAATTTACCGTATTATATTCTGATACAAGCCTGGTACCGTCTTCCGGATTAAGAGGAGTATACGGCCTGCCTCCGTTAAGTCTGAACTTTCCCGAAACACCCCAGCCGTTTCTGAAATTATATCCTCCGACTAATGTCATTAAGTATATGTTATTAAAATCACTGTTTCTTTCGATACCGTCAAGCGCAGTATATTTAGCATCGAACAGGGAAAAACTAAATGTTCCGAAATAATTTGTAGTCAGCGCTTTCTGTATAAAAAGTTCAATGCCTTTGGAGTATCCTGTACCGGCGGAAGTTAAAGGTTCGAGACCGAACTGGTCTTTCTGTTCGAAGTTACCTCCGTTATTGGCAAGGATAAGATATGGTCTTGAAGTGCTGACGGGATAGTAGTTATAATTTTTATAATAGACTTCAAGAGTCATTCTTAAATCACTCGTGAAAAGATACTCTGCTCCTGCAATGTAATGCTCGGCTTTTATGTCCTGAAGATCCCTGTTCTGAGGATTTGCAATAAGCCAGATATAAGACGGAGACTGATAGAAAATCCCGTAAGCAAAACTCATATTGAATTTACTGCTGAACGGAAAAAGCACCGAGGCTCTGGGAGAGAAATAATTCTTCCTGTTGATAAAGGCAAAATAATCATATCTCAATCCGAGATTTACAGTAAACTTATCAAACAGACTCTGTGTAATTTGCGAATAAAGAAAGGCTTTTCCCGTTACCGAGCTGGTATCAATGCTTAATGCCGGAAAAATATATCTTTGTCCTGTTTCAGGATTAATAAAATAGGATGAATCCTGCTGCTGAAGAATTTCATTCACAAAACTTACAAATTTGTATCCACCTCCGAACTGAAACTGTGTCGAAGGATTAAGAGTAAGATAATACTCGGATTTCAGAGTGGTCTCTCCTTCTTCGGATTTATTTTTAAAAATTTCAGTAAATATGGAATCCCTCCCTGAATAATCAAATGTATTGTAAGTTCTTCCAAGATTGAACAAAAGAAATGATTTACTGTTTAAAAGAGTTTTCCATTCATAATTGTTAACATAACCCCACTGATTATTTTTAAGAATACCTTCGTTATCCTGCCTGTTTTCAAGCTCATCGTTATTGAAAGTCACTTTATCAATTACGCCGATTGCATTAACCGTCAGTGAATTTTCTAAGCCGAAATCATAGACAGCTTTCAGCTGCGCTGAAGAGTATTCGGGTATAAAACCGAATCCCGATGCTTTGAAAATAAAATCAAGATAGCTTCTTCTCGCAGAAAAAAGCCATGATCCCTTTTTTTCATTTCCTATC
The DNA here is from genome assembly GCA_016788375.1 of Ignavibacteria bacterium. Lineage (GTDB taxonomy): Bacteria > Bacteroidota > Ignavibacteria > Tepidaquicellales > Tepidaquicellaceae > JAEUSI01. The sequence goes on from JAEUSI010000013.1 coordinate 30,323, forward strand.
GGTCCTTCAAATACAGCGCCGAATCCCGTAGCGCTTAAATTGATATCACCGAGAAAATTTTCCCTGCTGCCTTCGCGGAGTTTAATGTCAAGACCCGAAGACAGTTTATCTCCATATTTTGCAGAAAACCCGCCGGTGAGGAAACTAACATCACGGATAAAATCCAGATTTATCATGCTTACCGGACCGCCGGTTGCTCCCTGTGATCCGAAATGATTAATATTTGGTACAGTTGAATTATCTATGTAAAACAGGTTTTCACTCGGTGCTCCTCCTCTTACAATAAGATCATTTCTTCCGTCATTGACAAATGAAACGCCGGGAAGCGTCTGTATTACTCTTCCAATATCTTCGAATCCTCCGGGACTTCTTCGAATTTCCTCATACTGAAGATTCTTATAGGAATTAGAAAGATCGGACGGCATATAGAATCTTTCTTCCAGAACTTCAATTTCTTCCGTGCTGATTATTCTAAGTTCTGCAAGAACATCTGAAGGAGCTCCTGAGTATACGATTATATTGTCAATTATAAGCGTGCCGAATCCGGTAAGAGAAAACCTGAGGGAATATTCACCCACAGGAATGCTGTTCATGCTGAAAAATCCGTCTGCGCCGCTCAGTGTTCCGGTTATGATATTCCGGTCTTTTATAAGTGAAATACTCACATCGGAAAGACTCTGCTGATTGCTTTTGTCTATTACTTTACCAGTGATTTTACCGGTTTCCTGTGAATAAATACGAGTAGAAGCAAAAATTATTAAAGCTGTAAAGAGTATAAAATGTTTTAGCATTAAAATTAATTAGTTTGTCATACACTGATAAATTGAATTCATGTCACTAAAAGTTCCTGAAAAACTGATAAATAAATCTGATTAATATAAAAATAAGTTATAATTAACAATGAAGATCTGTAGGAGGAATGTATTGTTTCAGCGGAGAATATGATCTGATTTACCATTAAACAAAAAACAGAATAACAGCATTCAGAAGAGTAATGAGTCCGAGACCTGTAATTACAGTCCATGCAGTTTCCTTGTCAGCAAGGAATACAGAGTACAGAATTTTTAAAATATTGTTTGAAATAATCGCCTGGAAAGTTGCTTTTGAAATAACATGGAGACCTATATCAAACTTTCCCTGAAATAAATTAAGCAGGAAAGGATCTATATCCGTAAATCCGACCACAAATGATAAAACATCGAGTCCGTTTTCTCCGAAATACATTATGGTAAAATTGGTAATCAGTCCGAACAGGATAAACAAAAATGAAAAAAGAAAAGCTATTTTAAGCTCAAGAGGATTATCCTCTTCAATTGTCGGTTCCTGAGCGACAGTATTATTCTTTTTCAGAAAATAAAAAGCTGCTGAAATAATCAGAGAAAATAAAATCAAAGCGATAAAATGCGGAAGAACTGATAAACCGAGTTCATTATTAAAAATAAGCATCAGAACAAATATCCTGAGATACATCATTGAAGTTGCGAGAATAATAGCTGTACCGAAATTGCTTTTATTTTCAGAGTCTTTCTGCTCTCTGCTTTTTCTGGACAGAACAACTGTAGTTGCAGTGCTGCTGTACAAACCTCCGAGAATTCCGGATATCAGAATTCCGGATTTCCTAAAAACAAATTTCTGCAGCAGATAACTGAAATAGGATATGGTTGAAACTGCTACAACCGTTATCCAGAGTTTATACGGAGAAATATTAATATAAGGGATAACGGATTCATGAGGAATAATGGGAAGAATAATGCCTGCAATTATAAGAAACTTCGCCAGTGAAATAAATTCATTATTGTTGAGCATTGAAGTAAATTTCTGGAAGAAGCTTTTTAATTCAACAAGAATGAGTATGGATACAACAACAAGTATAGAAAACCATTTAGGCTGAGTAATGATAATGGGTCCGAGAGAATAAGTAATAATGCCGACTATAATATTTGTAAATCCGAATGACTTATAAATTTCTATTTTCTTTGAATAATAAACGGCAAACAATATTCCGAGTATAAGCGCACCGGAAATGAATAAAGTGAAATGATCCGGCTCTGAAATGTAGAGAATAAATCCGAGAATTCCGATGAATGTAAATGTTCTGTCGGTTCCAAAAATCGAGAACTTATTTATTTTTTCATTGTGAAGTTTTCTCTGTTCAAGACCAATCAGCAGAGAAAACAAAAGGAGAATAACAAACTGACTCAGTAATTCGGGTATGTTTTCAAAAATTTCCAATCAGAATTTTTTCAAAATTAATGTTAAAATAAATCAATTTACAGATAAAATTACATCGGGAATTAATCTAAACACATTACATTCAGAAATAAATATTACCTGCTGAAAAATTTTTGATATCATTAAAAACAAGAATGGCAACAAAATAAACGAAAGTGCGCATACTAATGTCCGGCAGTAATTATCCAAATCCTGAATTCATAAACTAATAATTCAGATTCGGCGCAAGCCATTTTTCAGCTTCAGCTGTCGAAATGCCTTTTCTAAGTGAATAATTTTCAATCTGATCACGTCCAATTTTTCCCAGTCCGAAATATTTGGATTCCGGATGTGCGAAATACAAACCGCTGACGGAAGATGCAGGATGCATTGCCATACTTTCTGTAAGGTAAATTCCCGTATTCTTTTCTGCATCGAGCAGCTTAAAAAGTGTTGTCTTTTCCGTATGATCGGGACAAGCCGGATATCCCGGTGCAGGACGGATGCCTCTGTATTTTTCCGAAATCAGCTGTTCACAATCAAGGTTCTCATCTTTTGAATAACCCCAGATTTCTGTTCTGATTTTTTTATGCATTAACTCTGCAAAAGCTTCCGCAAGTCTGTCACCGAGAGCCTGAAGCATAATTTTATTATAATCATCATTTTCGTCATTGAATTTCTTGATCCACTTTTCAATTCCGATCCCTGCAGTTACTGCAAATCCACCGATATAATCTTCAATACCTGATTCTTTCGGAGCAATAAAATCGGAAAGGGCAAAATTCGGAAGTCCAGAGCTCTTCACTCCCTGTTGTCTGAGAGTATGAATTACTGCAAGAATGTTTTTTCTTGAATCATCAGAATAAATTTCAATATCATCACCGCAGGAATTTGCATTCCAGATACCGATTACAGCTTTTGCCTTAAGACGTTTTTCCTTTATTACGGAATTCAGTAATTCTTTTGCATCCTTAAGCAGAATACTCGCCTGCTCACCCACAATTTTATCTTCAAGAATATCCGGATATTTACCTGCAAGCTCCCATGTCCTGAAAAAAGGCGTCCAGTCAATGAGTCCGGCAATCTCTTCCAGCGGATAATCATCAAACACTTTTACCCCCATGAAAGCAGGTTTAGAAATATCTTCATTTTTAAAATCAATTTTAAATTTATTTCTCTTTGCATCTGCATAACTCAAATATGGCTTCTGTACTCTGTTCTTCAGATGATGTTCCCGGAGTTTAATATATTCTTCTTTAATTCCCTGCACAAACGTATCTTTGTTATCACCGAGAAGATTTCCCACAACAGGAACAGATCTGGAAGCATCAAGAACATGTATTGTCTGACCGTGTTTATAATTTTGCTCAATTTTTACTGCAGTATGAATTTTTGAAGTTGTAGCTCCTCCTATTAAAAGTGGAATGTTAAATCCTTCACGTTCAAGCTCTTTTGCAATATGAACCATTTCGTCGAGAGAAGGTGTGATCAGACCGCTTAAACCAATAATATCAACATTCTCGTTTCGTGCTGTTTCAAGTATTCTTTCAGGCGGAACCATTACTCCGAGATCTATTACATCGTAATTATTGCATCCAAGTACGACACCGACAATATTTTTTCCTATATCATGCACATCACCTTTAACCGTAGCCATTAAGATTTTACCTTTCGGTTTTGCGCCGACCTGCTTTTCAGCTTCAATATAAGGCAGCAGATAAGCTACTGCCTTCTTCATCACCCTTGCACTCTTTACAACCTGAGGCAGGAACATCTTTCCTTCACCGAAAAGATCTCCTACTATGTTCATTCCGTCCATAAGCGGACCTTCTATTACCTGAATCGGCTTGTCATATGATTTTCTCGCTTCTTCCGTATCTTCTTCTATATACTCGACAATTCCCTTTACAAGCGAATGAGCAAGTCTCTCGCTGACATTCATCTTTCTCCATGATTCGTCCTTGACCTGAACTTTCCCTTTGTGTTTAATATTCTCGGCAAATTCAACGAGCCGTTCCGTAGCATCAGGTCTTCTGTTAAGCAGAACATCTTCCACCCTTTCGAGAAGATCTTTCGGAATCTCTTCATACACTTCAATCATTCCGGGATTTACAATTCCCATATCCATCCCAGCCTTAATTGCATGATACAGAAATGCCGAATGCATTGCTTCTCTTACAACATTATTTCCCCTGAATGAAAATGATATATTACTCACACCTCCGCTTACCTGTGCCCCGGGGAGATTCTTTTTTATCCATGATGCGGCTTTCATATAATCCAATGCATAATTATTATGCTCTTCAATACCGGTGGCCACAGTAAGAATGTTCGGATCAAAAATAATATCTTCGGGAGGGAAGCCGGCATCTACGGTGAGAATATTATATGCTCTCTGACAGATTTCGATTTTTCTTTCAAAAGAATCCGCTTGTCCTTTTTCGTCAAAAGCCATAACAATTACTGAAGCGCCGTACATTCTGATTTTCCTTGCATATTCCCTGAATTTCTGCTCTCCTTCTTTCAGTGAAATGGAATTTACAATCGGCTTACCCTGTACACATTTCAAACCTGCTTCAATAACAGACCACTTTGAAGAATCAATCATCACAGGAAGTTTTGAAATATCCGGTTCGGATGCTATCAGATGGAGAAATTTAGTCATAACCTCCTCTGAATCAATCATACCTTCATCCATATTAACATCTATTACCTGTGCGCCGCCTTCGACCTGATGTCTGGCAATAGTAAGGGCTTCTTCATAGTTTCCTTCTACTATAAATTTTTTGAATTTTGCAGAACCGGTGATATTAGTTCTTTCGCCGACATTCACAAAGTTGCTTCCTTTATAAACTTCAAGAGGTTCAAGACCGCTGTATCTTGGAATTTTTTCCGTAACCGGAGGGATTCTGGGTTTGTATTTCCTGACAACATCTGCGATTGCTCTGATATGTTCAGGAGTAGTTCCGCAGCATCCACCAACAATATTAAGTAAATCTTCCCGCAGGAATTCTTCAATCTGTGCAGCAGTCGATTCGGGAGTTTCATCATATTCTCCGAATTCATTTGGAAGACCGGCATTCGGGTGAGCGCTTACAAGAAATTCAGATTTTTCGGCAATTGAAGAAATATGCGGTCGAAGCTGTTTAGCGCCGAGAGCACAGTTAAATCCTATGCTTAACAAATTAATATGTGATACTGAATACAAAAATGCTTCCACAGTCTGTCCCGACAAAGTTCTTCCGCTGGCATCGGTTATAGTACCGGATACCATCACGGGAATTCGCTTTCCTGTCTCACCGAAAAGTTTTTCAATTGCGAATAATGCTGCTTTGGCATTAAGTGTATCAAATACAGTTTCAACAAGCAGAATATCAACACCACCGTCCGTCAGACCTCTTGCCTGTTCATAATAAGCTACAGCAAGTTCATCAAAGGAAACAGCTCTGAATCCCGGATCATTAACATCGGGTGACAAGGATGCGGTTCTGTTTGTAGGTCCAATTGAGCCTGCAACAAATCTCGGCTTCTCCGGTTCTTTTGCAGTAAATTCCGATGCAACTTCTTTTGCTATTTTTGCAGACTGAACATTCATTTCGTATACAAGACTCTCAAGCCTGTAATCAGCCTGAGCAATCGATGTACTGCTGAAAGTATTTGTTTCTGCAATATCAGCTCCTGCTTTAAAATATTCGGAATGAATACTCCTGATTATATCGGGTTTTGTAATTGACAACAGATCGTTATTGCCTTTCAGAGAATGCTTGTGATCTTTAAACCTTTCTCCGCGGAAATCCTTTTCATCCAGATTGTATTTCTGAATCATAGTTCCCATTGCTCCGTCAAGCACAAGGATTCTTTCTTTAAGAATATTTTTTAATTCAGTCATGCTGTTTAAATTAATTTTAAAATTGTACAACCTAAAACCGGAATATAAAGCCGGATCAGGATTATTATTTGAATTGCCTGCTGAAATTACAGAACCAGATGGGATAAAAAAAAATCTCTTCTAATAAAAGGTTAGAAGAGATTTCAAACTTTATAAAATAAAAGATAATTAATAAACTTTTCAATCTTCTAACTCATCTCTTCCTGCATTTGCAGGATAGGAATTGGCACCTTTCGCTGAATACAACATATTCAGGTCGGTTGCCAAGGTTTCTCTGGGCCTAATCCCTCCGCCTTTCTCCATAAGTCAGATTGGAACTGTAATGTACAGTTAAGAACAATTACTAACGCTGACAATATAATTTATCCCGGTCTGAATTTCAACTGAAATAGATTTCGAATGAATTCAGCCGCAAAAAAACAAATCCGGAATTAATCAGATCAATGTATAGAATGTTTCAATACAGATTTATTTAATCCATTTGTCTTCTTAAAAAAGCAGGTTTTGTATAATCTTCATCAATATCTATATCCTCGAATCCTGTATCATCTGTTTCGTGCTTTATCCGTTTTATATCTTCGCTCAGATCATCATTTAGAGAAACCTGTCTTCTGTTGTAGGCTGGTGAATCATATTCCTTAATTCCTTCCGCCGTAGGCATGGCAGTGATTTTTCCCGTTGAACCGATACCGGAAGACCTGACAGCCTGAAAATCCGATTTTGTATTATCCTGAATCAATATCTGATTCTTCTTTGTGAATCCGGTAGCTATTACTGTTACCATAATTTCATCATTCATTTTCGGGTCATTTACCAGACCGAAAATATATTTCGCATCTTCTCCGGCAGCCTGCTGAATAATTTCATTTACTTTTTCTATTTCCGAAAAAGTAACATCACCGTTGCTGCAGATATTTGTAAGAATGCATTTTGATCCTTCTATGTTAATTTCATCCAGTACCGGATTGACAAGAGCGTCGTTTGCAGCTTTTTCTGCCCTGTCATGTCCAGAAGCAAGACCGGTACCTATCATTGCATCGCCTGTGTCTTTCATGATTGTTCTTACATCCGCAAAATCAACATTAATATCTCCTGCATCAGTAATAATTTTTGAAATGCCTTTAGTAGCATTATATAAAACGCGGTCTGCAAGTTCAAATGCCTGTCTTGTGGTTGCATCCTTGCTTATCAATCGTGCAATATTCTGATTTGGAATTGTTATAAGACTGTCAACTTCATTTTTAAGTTTATCCAGGCCTTTTACTGCGAGTTCCATTCTCGGTTTGCCTTCAAACAGAAACGGTTTTGTGACAATTGCTACGACAAGCGCGCCGACGCTTTTTGCAATTCTTGCAACAGCAGGAGCTCCTCCGGTACCTGTTCCTCCGCCCATTCCGGCTGTAATAAATACCATATCACTTCCGGAAAGCAGTTCTTCAATTTCCCCCCTGCATTCTTCGACGGCTTTGTTGCCAACTTCATCATCCATACCTGCACCGCGGCCTTTGGTAATATTCCTGCCGATCTGCAGCTTGATTTCAGCTTTGTTCTTTTCAAGAACCTGTGCATCAGTATTAACAGCTATGAACTCAACTCCTTCAATTCCCTTGTCTACCATTGAATTGAGAGCATTGCCGCCTCCGCCACCGACACCTATAACTTTTATTCTTGCTCCGTTACTGTTGTTTGTTGCTAATCGAATAGGCATTTTTATGTTCCTTTCGTATTAAGTTAATTTAGTTTTTTTAAAAATTATATTTAAGAATTTTTATATTTTATTTATCAATAATTTTTGTAACTGCTGTTATAATTCATCAAACCATTGTTTGATCCTGTCAAATATTCCCTTCATGTTTAATGATTTTGATCTTCTTCCTATGAGCTTTATGTTGTTAGTATCGTTCATTGACTTGAGCCTGTGAAGCACTAAACCCACGCCTGTTGCGAATATCGGGTTTTCTACTTCCTTGATAAGTCCTCCGGTCAGTCCTGTGGGAATTCCGAGATTAACTTCCATACCGAGAATTTTTTCGGCAAGCTCTTTTGTGCCTTTTGTAAGCGAGCCTCCTCCTGTAATTACAACTCCTGCATGCAGCTCTTTGGCAATCTGAGAATTCTGAATTTCTATAGCTGATAATTCGAATATATCCTGCATCCTCGCTTGTATAATTCTAGCAAGTATGCTCTTGCTTGTCTTTTTGGGAATTTCCCTGATTGACTGAACCGTTATTTCCTCATCATTTAATATTTCCGATACCATTGCGTATCCGTACTCTCTTTTTATCCTCTCTGCTTCTTCTTCCGAAATTCCGAGCGCTTCGACAATGTCATTTGTCACAAGATTACCGGCTATACCGATCCCGGCTGTGTATTTTAAAACTCCCTTTTTAAATACTGCTATATCAGATGTCCCTCCTCCTATGTCAATCATAGCTACTCCGACTTTTTTCTCTGTTTCATCAAGCACAGAGTATGATGAAGCTATCGGCTCAAGAACAATGT
>JAEUSI010000140.1 GCA_016788375.1 Ignavibacteria bacterium
CTATGAATAAGCTGTATATATTGGATATTATTATAATTACAAGAACTACAATTACAATCGAAATACCGGCAGGGATTTTCTTGGTGATTAGGAATTTGTAAAGCGGGTAAAAAATGAATGTTATTATTATTGCAAGAAATACCGGAAGTATAATTGCCTGAAGCTCCTTTAACAGATAGAAAGTAACACCTGTCAGAAATGCAGCTGCTGTAAAATTTAAAAATCTGAAAGGATTATTTTTCTCAAACATATTATTTTCCGGTCTGGTTTGCTTTCATTCTATTTCTTATCGCTTTTATAGCTCATTAATACCGCTATAGGTTTTGTTGAATCAAAATTCATTAAAATAATTTTTATCATGCTCATTACCGGCACCGAAAGCACCATGCCGATAATTCCCCAGATATAACCGCCTATAAACAACGAAAACAGGAGAAGAAGCGGGCTTAAATTCAGCCGTCCTCCGAGAACTTTCGGCTCTACTATATTTCCGATTAAATTCTGCAGTAAAATAAGCAGTGAAGTAACTATCACAGGTTTAACTATACCGTCAAACTGAAGAAACATTACTACGGAAGGAAATGTAATGGCAATAAGTGCTCCGAAACTCGGGATAAAATGCATTATGAATATCAGGAATCCCCATATAAAATAAAAATCAACTCCGAATATCCATAATATTATTCCTGATATTAATCCCAGTGCAAGACTGATAATTGTTTTGCCGGATATGTATTTCCTTACATCTTTAAATACCCTGTCAAGCGTATCTGTTATCTTTTTTGAATTGTTTCCGGGAAATGCCGATACAATTCTCTCCTTTATTCCGGAGAGTTCCGAAAGTATGAATATCACATAAAAAAGAATTATTACAAAATCACTGAAAATTCCGACAATGCTCGTGAAAAAATTTCCGAGTAAAGATGTAATTGAACCCTGTTTCAGCAGATTTGATATTTTGAGAAATTCATTGAGACTTACTCTGTCATTCTCCTTGAGATTTAATGAGTTTACTACTGAATTGAACAGTTCAATGAATTTTTTTTCGTATTCATTAAAACCTGATGAGAATGAATCAATCCCGGCGACTATAAATGCACCGGCTATATTTGCCATTATAATTATAATCAGAAGAATTAATGCTATTGCAATTCCGGACGGGATTTTTTTTGATTTAAGCCACATATAAAACGGCTCAAATGCAAATGAAATGAACACCGCTAGTACAAATGGAATAAGTATGGAACTGAGTTCCTTCAGCACATATACGGAAAAACCTGTAAGCAGTAATGCCGCAGTTATATTCAGTAATCTTATATTGTCTTTTGATTCCAATCTAAATATAATTTGGTATTTTTCTGTATTTCACCGGATCTTCGACTCCGGCTGACTGAAATCCCCTGAGTCTTAAACCGCAGCTGTCGCATATTCCGCATGCTGTTTCATTTTCTTTATAACAGGACCAGGTCAGATGCAGTGGAACGTTTAGTTTAATCGAATATTCTACAATCTCTTTCTTGGATAAATTTATTATCGGTGTTTCTATTCTTATACCCGATCCCGGCTTAGTACCGAGCTCTATCATTCTGTTATATGCTCTGAAAAAGTTTTTTCTGCAGTCAGGATATCCGCTGGAATCTTCTTCAACTGCGCCTATAAATATTCTTTCCGACTTGATAACTTCAGCCCAGCTTACTGCTATTGCAAGTATGTTTGCATTTCTGAACGGTACGTAGCTTGTGGGTACTTTCGTATTTTTAAAATTAACCCTTCCTAATCTTATTCTTTTATCGGTTAAAGATGAACCCCCGATTTCTTTCAGATGACTTATATCCGCTGTCAGCTTTTTTCTTGCTTTATAATAAACTGCGAGATCATTGAATGACTTTAATTCCCGTTTCTGAGTCCTTTGTCCGTAATTTATATGCAGAAAATTAAGATCGTATTTCAAAGCTGCAATTGCTGCGGTAAGAGCACTGTCCATCCCTCCGCTGACAAGTACAACTGCGCTTTTCTTTCTTTCACTCATTTTAATAAGTTACTTATTTGTGCCGCAATTTTGAAGTCAAATTTCAATTTTTAAAATAAATCTGAATGTATATGATTAAATTATTTTTCAGTTATTTTTGTATTAATCGTTAGTTTGAATAAAATTTCCAAAACTAATTTTATGGATGATAAAACTGCCTGTATGCGTAAAAGACTGGTAAAAGGAATTTTAGCCGGAATATTTTTATTTGTTGTTTCTGCAGGTTTATATTCTCTTGCAGTGTTTTCCGTTTCTATACTTGTTTTCGGATGTGTAAAAAGCCCTCCTGACTGGCTGTATCTGATTATCTTTGCAGGCTTTCCCTTGCCGCTTTTAATTTCATCAGTTACTGCGCCGGTAATTTATATAAAAAATCTCAATAAAATCTGGATTGTTCTGACTCTGGCCGGAGGCCTGTTTCTGAGTTGTCTGATATTTCTTATCTGGTTCTTAATCCTTACTCAGTACTGTTAAGTAATGTTTTTTTAAATACCGGATTTAAATAAAAAAGCTTCCGTCCCCAACAAACGGAAGCTGTGCTACAGGAAGAACAAAGAACAATTATAATGTAAAACTATTTAAAGTTTTACTTGAATTTTCACAACCTGAACCTTAAATATTATTTTCTCCAGGTTGAAAGAAATTTCTGATACAATTATATCGAAATGAAGATTTAAAATACAACTGATAATTTGCTCATCCGTAGTTTTCTGAAATTTATTTCTGAAGCAGTTGACGGGGATTTTTAAGCATTAAATTTTTTCACTGTAAAAGTTTCAGTGAATAAAATTTTTCCTTATTTACTCATTGATTAAAATTTCAAATAAATTTATATTTGTAATTAATTCGACAGTAGCTCAATGGTGGAGCATTCGGCTGTTAACCGAAGGGTTACAGGTTCAAGTCCTGTCTGTCGAGCAGCTTAAAACCCGGTCAGAAGCAATTAACCGGGTTTTTTTATTAAAATCCGGGTTTCAGCAAGATAAATAATCAGACCAGTACTGTTCCTCTGGATTTTAAAAACCAGCTTAACTGCCCGGCATGCATCGGTTCATGTCTGATTGCATGATTGAGCACACTTCTCTTGCTGTCATTTCCTCCGAAGTTGGCTCCGATCAGATTTTTTTCATCAAGCTGTTCATTTGTCAGAGACTTTATATGCTTCAATGCTTTTTCATGCACGAGATTCAAAGCTGATAATGCTTCCTCTAAAGTCAGTTTCGTCTTAGAATCATCTTCTTTTGAACCGAATCCGTATTCCTCAAGCCATTCAATTCCTGAAGATTCTCCTCCAAGCCCCTGCAAAATCAGGAAATTTTCAGACCAGGCAAGGTGAGCTGCAATCCATTTGGGTGAATTGAATTTCACATCTCCCGATACCATGCGGATTTCAGCTTCTTCGGGTTTCACTTTAGAAAAATAAAATTTTGTCAGATTTCTTACTGATTCAAATGTTTCAGCAAGAATCTCTGAATCGTTTCTGTTCATTGTAATTCAGATTAATTTAAAGAATAATTTTTCTGAATATATTAATCATAATATTAATTTTCTAACAGATTCTGAATACTTAAGCATTTATCTTTGTTTTCAATCTGTTTCTAATGTTCCTGCAATTTGCAGGTTTATCATCCTGCGGAATGAGATGCAGCGTTTTCTCATGATTGTTACTTTGGACACATTGTTAATATCTATAATTAAGCAGAAAATTTTATATTCCGAATAAAATTTTCGGATTCAATTAATTACACATTTAACAAATAATTTCATTGAATAAAAAACAATATTTGCTTAATTTTGAATAAAAATACGGCGAGTATAGCTCAGTAGGTAGAGCGTCAGATTGTGGTTCTGAATGTCACGGGTTCGAGACCCGTTACTCGCCCCAAATTTTAATGCTTCTTATTATAAGACCTTCTTTACTTTTTTCCATTTCTAACATTGATTTACAAACTATTAATTTGTAGTTTCATACTTAATTATACATGAATATTCGAACAGATAAAGATATTAATACTAAAAAGTCCTCGGATTCAGAAAATGAAATAGACGATTTATCTGAAGAAAATGAATTCAGTGAAGAGCCTGATGAATATTCTGCGGAAGATACCGGAAGTATTTCAGCCGAAGACCTTGAGAAAAGAAAAGCTGATTTTGACAGAGAAGCTATGCCTCATATGAAACTTCTTCATAACTATGCTTATAAAATGACATTCAGTCAGCTTGATGCTGACGATTTGCTTCAGGAAACATATCTCAGAGCTTTCAGATTTTTTCATAAGTTTGAAAAAGGAACTAATTGCAAGGCATGGCTGTTCAGAATCATGAAAAATTTGTTCATTAACAAATACCGGAAAAATCAGAAAGAGCCCGGTAAAGTAGATTACGAAGATATTGAAAACTTTTTTGACAATATCAGATCTGACAGAATTGACAGCACTGATCTTCAGCAAAAAGTTTTTTCCAACCTGCTTGACGATGATGTAACAAACGCTCTGAATTCACTTCAGGATGATTTCAAAACAGTTGTCATTTTATGTGACCTTGAAGGTCTAAGTTATGAAGAAATTGCAGACTTTATTCAGTGTCCTATCGGAACAGTGAGAAGCAGGCTTCACAGAGGAAGAAAGATGTTGCAGGAAAAGCTTTACGGATATGCCAAATCCCGCGGCTATGATGTGGAAAACAATCTTATAAAATAAGTTTTTCTTTAATCAAATTAAAAAATATTAATAATTTTTATTATTTAAGTTCTAATGCCAGAATCTACTCCCAACAGCACCGGGGATAATCTCCCGGATAATTCCGGAACTGATAAAAAATTTGAGATCTTATCAGCTTATATTGACAGGGAAATAAAATCCGATGATCAGTATAATGAAGTAATGAATAAAATCGAATCCGATCCCGATTATCACAACAGATATATTTTTGAAAAAAATACCAAAGAATTACTCCGCTCAAGGATTAAATCAATTGAGACACCGGTGTATCTGTATCAGAATATCGGAAAGGGAATTCAGGATATTATAAAAGAATTATCACTGAAACATGTATCCGGTGCAGATAATCCTGTTTATACTGCCGAGCTTAAAAAGGAAAAATCCAATCTTTTAAGATATCTGACATTCGGAGGCATTATTGTTGCAATCCTTATAGCGTTTTCAATTGCTTTGAACTCTTATCTTAAAAAGAATCCCGACCTGATGGAGAATGATATGGTTTCTGTATCAAGAAAAGTGTTTGGCAATGTGGAATCCGGGGATATAGAGCTTAAATTCAAATCCGGGAATGCAAAAGAACTCGAAGACTCTCTGAATAAATATTCAAGTTTTAAGGTTTTTATTCCTGATGTAAAAGATGCTGTTCTTGTCGGAGGGATTTGCAATGAGATAAACGGAGAAACTCTTGTTCACATCATTCACAAAAAGGGTTCTCTTATGATTTACACGCTTCAGGCAAATTATAAAAATATTATGACAAACCGGGATAAAATAATTCTGTGCGATGAGTTTAAGGAAAATATATTCAACGGAAGAAACTGGTTCCCCTGTAATAAAGACAAAAACAGCACGGTTGTAATCTGGTTCAAGGATAATGTTATATGCTCTTCTGTTGCCCACATGGAATCCGATGATATTTACTCTACTTTAACTAATTACAAATAATTCATAAATTAAAATTATAATGAAAAAACTGACAGCGCTCTCTCTGATTCTTGCTTTTGCAGTCATCTTGCCGTCATGCAATAAAGATGCTATTGAAAAGCAGTCAAACGAAAAGATGAATGAAAAAAAGGAAAATTTAAGTCAGGAAAAAAACACAACAGACAATAAAGTTTCCAGTGTAAAGAGTTCAGGTGATGTTAAATTATATACTCTTGAATCAGTAGAAAAATCTGCCGGAAAAAACACTGCACCTGATTTTACATGGACTGCTGACGGGAAAAAAGTATCTCTGAAAGGAATGAAGGGAAATGTCGTGCTTGTTAATCTTTGGGCAACCTGGTGCAAACCCTGCATAAAGGAAATGCCGGATCTTTCGTTAATTTCAGAAGAGCTTAAAGACAAAAATTTTCAAATGATAGGCGTGAATATTTTTCAGCAGGAAGGCTCTAAAACTGTTTCCGATTTTCTTAAGACGAATCCCGTTGCTTATACAATTCTCGACGGCAATCAGCAGATTGTGGATGCATTCGGCGAGGCTACGGGGAATACAATTCAGGCAGTTCCGACAACATTTATCATAGATAAAAACGGCAAGATTGCGGAAACTATCGTCGGAGGAAGAAGCAAAGAAGCATTCCTCGGAATAATAAACAAGTATTTGAATTAATATATCCTTATATAAAATAAGTTTTTAAAAACTCAAGAATAGTAATTTATTCTTGGGTTTTTTATTTATACATCAGCTGAGTTTTTATGACAAAAAGAGTTTCAATTCTTGGTTCTACCGGATCTATAGGCGCAAGTTCACTCGAAGTTACCGACAGTCTTAACAGCAACGGTTATAACATCCGGGTTGTAAGCCTTTCTGCCAATTCAAGGATTGATATTTTATCTGAACAGATAAAAAAATATTCTCCGGATTATGCAGTTATTACAGATAAAAATTCTTTTTTAAAATTTAAGGATACTTACAATTTTCCCGGAACGGAGATTTTATACGGAGAAGAAGGTCTGAATGAAATTTCCGGCAGCGATAATTATGATCTGATGATAACAGCTCTGGTCGGTTTTTCCGGTCTGAAACCGACTATAAATGCCATAAAATCCGGTAAAGATATAGCTCTTGCAAATAAAGAAACTATGGTTGTCGCCGGTCAGCTGATAAATCGTCTGACAAGCAGCAATAAAGTGAATCTATTCCCGATTGACAGCGAACATTCTGCATTGCTTCAGTGTATAACCGGAGAAAAAAAAGAAACTGTATCAAAGTATATTCTGACTGCATCGGGCGGTCCCTT
>JAEUSI010000141.1 GCA_016788375.1 Ignavibacteria bacterium
AGGGAATTTCATAATGATTTTAAAATGTAGTTTTAAACTCAGATTTTTAAAAAAGTTTTCTGTTAAATTAGTGTATAATCAATTAAAATAAAAGTAATTTGAACTGTAAAATTTCTGGAATTCTCAGAAATATATTGTATCAGTCATAAGTAAGAAGCAGCAGATATAAACATTATTAGAAATAGTTTTTAAAATAAAAATTGCATATTTTGATACACATATGAAAAGAATTTTTGCATTAATATTTATAATAAACTGCGGTTACACTGCTGCGCAGCTTCCTGATCATAATACATATCTGCTGAAGCAGATTGATGATTATGAAAGTTATTCCGGTTCGTGGGGATATGTTTCACCCGGAGGCAGGGAATATGCGATTCTCGGCTGTTATGAAGGGACATCTTTTGTTGATATTACGGATTCTGCTAATATACATGAAGTTGATTATGTACCGGGAGTAGGCAGCAACTGGCGGGAAATGAAAACCTATTCTCATTATGCATATGTAGTTTCCGAAGGAACAAACAGCAAACTCCAGATAATAGACCTGCAGTATCTTCCTGATTCGGTAAGCCTGATCACAAGCTGGAATTACAGCGGATACAGTTACACGCATGCAATTTCACAATCGGGACCTTATCTGTATCTAAGCGGAGGGAATGCCTGCCCGAACGGCGGAGTTCAGATAATTGATATTACAAATCCGGTTGCACCAATCAGAAGAGGAAACAATACATTAAGGTATGTGCATGATGTCAGAGTATGGAATGACACTCTCTGGGCATGCAATATCAATAATCAGAAAGTATCAATCATAAATTCTGTTGATAAGGATGCATTGCAGGAAGTAAGAAATGTGAATACACTTCAAGCGCTTCCTCATAACTGCGCAATTACTCAGGATAGAAAATATCTACTTGTGTCATATGAAAATCAGGATCCGGGAATGATGGAAATCTGGAATATAGAAGACATTGAAAACATTACATATATCAGCAGCTGGCAGCCTACAGGAATTACCACATCCGTTATACATAATGTAGAAATATTCGGGAACATTGCAATTGCAGCTCATTATACTGCCGGAATCAGGATTATAGACATTTCAAATCCTTTGCAACCGCAGGAAATCGCCTGGTATGACACAAGACCTCAGGATAATCTGAATTCTTATCTCGGATGCTGGGCCGTATATAAATTTCCTTCGGGAAAAATAATAGGATCTGATATTACAAACGGTCTTTTTGTAATTAAGACATCATTCCCGACGAATACAACTGAGCCTGTAAATATTGTTTCCGGATATTCGCTGAAACAGAATTATCCGAATCCTTTTAATCCGGAAACAAAAATTGAATTTTCAATTCCGGAAAATACATTTACCGAGCTTACTGTATTTGACATGCTGGGTAATGAAACGGAAAAATTAATCAACAATGAATTCCTGCTTTCCGGAACCCACTATGCCGTATTCAGCGGAAAGGATCTGCCGTCAGGAGTTTATTATTACAGAATAAAGGCAGGGGATTTTACGGAAACAAAGAAGATGCTTCTTGTAAAGTAACCGGGCAGGAAGATTTTAAAAAATCTTTTCCTGCTACTTGATTTTAAAAATCATAATTATTAGTTTGTTCAAATTAATTTCTGAATCTGATTAGATTTATATAAATTTCTGTACCTGTTGTAAATGTCCGGTGACTCAATTCTCAAGTTAAACGTTTTTTCTCTTTCAAAAAAACATCTTATAAGGCAAGGGCAGTATGAAAATCAATAATTTTATGCTTCCGTAAAATATCTTCGGATCAGACCTCAGAAGATTACCTTATAATTAATAAATTTAAATTTACTGTTCTACATTTATTAATCATAAACCTAAAAAAAGGAGTAAAAATGAAAAACATCTTTACAGTGCTTGCTTTAGTTTTAGCTTTATGTCTGAGCAATATTCAGACGACTGAAGCACAGCCGGCAGGAAACAGCACAACAGTACTTATCCTCGGACCGTCAGTCACAGGCGGTGTATTCAGCGAAGAAGCAACTGCATGTACAGGTCTTGGTTTCAGCGTTGAAGTAGTATCTCATGCACAATGGCTTGCAAAGTCAGCAGCTGATTTTGCAACTTACAGAGGTATTATTCTCGGTGATCCTACATGTCAGGTCGGTTATTCTTATATTTCCTCTGCTGAAGCTACAGTCGGAATATGGGGACCGCAAATTGACGGACACGTTATCATCAACGGAACCGATCCGGTTTTCCACTCAGGACAGGGCGGAAATCTGTTAACACAGAAATCAATTGCATTCATGCTTGCTGATGATCCGGGACAAACAAAAACAGGCGCTTATATTTCATTAAGCTGCTATGATTACAATGCAGGTGTTCCGACTCCTGTCCCTGTTCTTGATGCAGTCAGTATTCCGGGATCAATGACAATAGTCGGCGCTCCTGTTATCGGATGTTACAACAATGCTCACATTACAGCTACACACCCTGCAATGACAGGTCTTACAGATGCTGATCTTTCCAACTGGAGCTGTTCAATTCATGAAGCTTTTTATACTTGGGATTCACTGAATTATCAGGTTCTTGCAATCGGAAAAGACGTTGTATCAAATTACATCGCTCCTGACGGAACACAGGGAATTCCATACGTTCTTGCAAGAGGCGCTCAGGTTATCAGCGATATAACATTAGGACCATTAACAGATACAAATCATATCGGAGATCCGCATACATTAACAGCTGTTGTTGATTCCAACGGTTCACCTGTAGTCGGAAGACTCGTAACATTCACGGCAATCGGCGGACCTTGCGCAGGTTTCTTAGGTTCAGCTTTAACAGACGGAACAGGTTCAGCTTCAATTACTTATACCTGTATGTCAATCGGAACACAGTTCATAAAAGCTACTGCAACAGTAAACGGTCTGGCACAAACTTCCAATACAGTTACAAAAGTATGGGAAGACAATCCGTTACCAGTTGAACTGTCATCAATGACATCATCAGTTGCAGGAAGAGACGTTACAATTAACTGGATTACAGCTTCTGAGCTTAACAATTCAGGATTTGATATCGAAAGATCATTAACAGCAGGAGAATGGACAAACGTCGGACATGTTGCCGGAAACGGAACAGTTTCAAGCCCGAGCAGTTATTCATTCACAGACAGAAACTTAGCTGCAGGAACATACAGCTACAGACTGAAACAGACAGATTTCAACGGAAACTTCGCATATTACTATCTGAGCAATGAAGTAGTAATAGGAGTACCGGAATCATTCAGCTTAAAGCAGAATTATCCGAATCCGTTCAATCCGTCAACAAAGATTGATTTTGCATTGCCAAAAGACGGAAACGTTACGCTTGATATCTATGACAACAGCGGAAAACTCGTTTCCTCATTAGTAAACGAATTCAAATCAGCGGGTTATTATTCAATTAACTTTAACGCAGCAGGATTATCCAGCGGAGTTTATTTCTACAAACTCGGTTACAAATCAGGCGAGCAGTCATTCGTAAAAGTATTGAAAATGTCATTGCTGAAATAATTCAGATATTATCCACTAAAAAGGCGGACTTGAAGAAAGTCCGCTTTTTTTTTATTCTTTTCCGACTTCGGTTATTATACTGTACAGTTCTTCCGAGAAATTCTGCATCCTCTCCCTAATAAGAATGACTTCATATTCATTGTCAATTCTCTCATCCGGCTTAAGATTCAGATTTTCAACCGCTTCAGATGAGGTTATGCTTTTCCCGAGAATTACAATTAACTTCTCTTTCAGTGATTCAGATTTGCTCCAGCTTTTTACGGTTGCAGTCTGCTCTATATCTGATTTCATTTTATTCATTCTGACTTTGAACGCGGGTAAATCTTTAAAATAAACCAATGTGACAGAATACTCATTTGCGAGCGAAACATAGTTGCTCATCCTGTATAAAAACTCAAATTTCCTTCTTTGTTCTCCCTGACTTATTTTATTACAATTCAATGAAACTGCAATACAGTAAACTGTATATATTAAAAGAGTTAAGTGCTTTAATCTAAAAGTTTTCATAGTCTAATCTGGCTTTTGCATTATGATTAAAAGACTCTCGCATGAAATAATCCTTATCTCCCGAATATTTGTATTTTAAATAGCCTGTAAGACCTATCATTGCGGCATTATCAGTTGAATATCCGGTTTCCGGAAAACTGATTTTGTATCCGGAATTTTCAAGATGTCTGAATTCTTTCTGAAGGCAGGAATTCACAGAAACACCGCCGGAAATTTTAATCTCCCGGACTTCATTTTCTTCAGCAGCAAGCAAAGTTTTTTCAAAAAGTGACCTTACAATTGCATTCTGATAAGAAGCGCAGATATCAGAAAGAAGTTTTTCGGTTTTAACATTTTCGAAATTAATTTCACGGAGAAAATAAAGCAGAGAAGTTTTTACGCCTGAAAATGAAAAGTCAAATCTGCTGTGTTTAACATAAGCGAGAGGGAATTTATGATAATCCCTGTTTCCAGAAACCGCCAGTTTATCAATCAAAGGACCGCCGGGATAACCGAGACCGAGAAGTTTACCCGCCTTGTCAAAAGCTTCTCCCGCTGCATCATCAACTGTCCTGCCGAGTATTTTATGTTTAAAAAAATCTTCAGCAAGTATAAGCAGCGTATGACCGCCGGAAACTATAAGTGAAATGAAAGGAAATTTATAACTTTCCGGTTCTTTTCCCAGAAAATTGGAATAAAGATGTGAATGAATATGATTTACGGGTACGAAAGGAATATTCAGACACATTGCCAGGGATTTCCCGAAATTCAGTCCTACAAGCAGAGCGCCTATGAGGCCGGGTTCGGAAGTTGCCGAAATCAGTTCAATGTCACTGATTTTCCTGCCCGCCAAAGAAAGAGCTGATTCTGTAATTTCAGTAATCTTCAGAAGATGTTCGCGCGATGCAATCTCGGGTATAACACCGCCGAAATCAGAATGAAACACCTGTGATGAAATTACATTTGAAAGCACCTTTTCATTATCAAGCACTGCTGCGGAAGTTTCATCGCAGGAAGTTTCAACGGCAAGTGATAACATTTATAAACTTTTTTATGTAAAATTTGATTTAAACGGATACAATACTGATTAAAGACCTATTATATTGATTTAACTCTTTAATAAATTTAAATTGCACACGTGAATAATAACAGAATCAGATTTCTTATAATACTCTTAATTTCTTTCCTTTCTAATGGAGCATCATTCTCACAGGTAAAACTTCTGATTCCGATGGAACCGGATCAGACTGACCATCTCAAAGCTTACGGTATCGCATACAGACATCTCCTTTCGGGGAAGGAAGTTGACTGGCTTCTGAATTACAGAGGAGGGGCTTTTATGTTTAACTATTCTTCCAAAACGGAAGATGAATGCAGGCAGAAGGGAGTATCATTCGAACTTCTGAACGGAACTCAGACTGCGCAGGTTTATGCTGATGTAAAGGATGAAAAGAATAATACCGATCTTGTAAGACTCGAAAAAGTTGCTAAGATAGCTGTGTATGTTCCGCCGAACGCTCTTCCCTGGGATGATGCCGTTCAGCTTGTGCTTGAATATGCGGAAATTCCTTATGACAAGCTCTGGGATGAGGAAGTGCTTGAGGGAAAACTAAAGAGTTACGACTGGATACATCTGCATCACGAGGATTTCACCGGGCAGTTCGGAAAATTTTTTGCAACATACGGTTCATCTCCCTGGTATCTGGCTCAGCAGAGCATTAACGAACAGACTGCCGCAAAGCTCGGTTATAAAAAAGTATCACAGCTGAAGCTGGCAGTTGTAAAAAAGCTGAAGGAGTATATTTCGAACGGCGGATTTCTTTTTACAATGTGTTCGGCAACGGATACATATGATATCGCTCTTGCAGCGCAGTTCACGGACATATGCGAAAACATGTATGACGGTGATCCGGCGGATCCTGACGCAAACAACAAGCTTGATTTTTCCGAATGCATAGCATTTGAAAACTTTCATGTTGAAATGAATCCTTTTGTTTATGAATATTCAGATATCGACGTTACAAATGAAATTGTAAATCTCGGGCAGTTTAATGATTACTTCAGGCTTGTTGAGTTTTCGGCAAAGTTCGATCCCGTTCCGTCTATGCTCACGCAGTGCCATACAGCGGTTCTGAACGGATTTATGGGACAGACAACAGCATTCAGAAAAAGTACTCTTAAGAAAGAAGTTACAGTGCTTGCGATGAATGAAGGAACGGATTATGTTAAGTATATTCACGGAAATTACGGAAGAGGAACATTTACATTTTATGCAGGACATGATCCCGAGGATTATCAGCATGCTGTGGGAGATCCGAAGACGGAACTCAGCCTGTATCCGCACTCACCGGGTTATCGTCTGATACTCAACAATGTGCTTTTCCCTGCTGCGAAGAAAAAGAAACTTAAAACCTGATGCATCAGACAAGAAAGAATACTCACTCAATATTCCGTAAATTTCTGATTCATGCGATGCTTTTATTCCTTTTGTTTTCTTCATGTAAAAAAAGTCCCGATAATAATGAGAGCAGCGAAGCAGAAGGTAAAACTGGATTCACATTAAAAGACGACACAGGAAACAAAATTAAATTTGACTCGCATCCGGAAAGAATAGTATCTCTTGCACCGAATATAACGGAAGCGCTTTTTGCAATCGGCGCTGATTCTCTGATTGCAGGCGTTACAGATCTCTGCGATTATCCTCCAGAAGCAAAAAACAAAAAAAGAACCGGCAGTTATCTGACACCCGATTACGAAACAATTATCTCGCTGAATCCGGATCTGGTTATAATGTATGCGGACAATGAATCACAGCCCGTTTATCAGGCGCTGAAAAATCTGAATCTGAAAATATTCGTCAGCAATCCGGTGAATACAAACGATATAATTAAAATGATTACAAACCTCGGTAAAATTACCGGTAAGGAAC
>JAEUSI010000142.1 GCA_016788375.1 Ignavibacteria bacterium
AATAATACAGATCCCCTCCGTTTTGTTTTGCAGACTGATCATCAGACATTTCCATTGCTACTACAGCAAAATCTTCTCCGTTTTTTAATCTTTTAATAACTTCATCGGCTTTCTGATAGGCTTTTATGGAATCTTCCGCAGAATAATTCTGCTGGGGAAGGTTAATGAGAATATGTGATGCCCTTACTTCATATTCTTTCATTTCATACAACTTTCTGATGTTTGGTTCGACTACTTCTTTGTCAATGAGGTATGAAGTAAGAAAATTTTCCCTGTAATTTTTCATATCTGTCTGAATGTCTTCGGATTTCAGCATTCCTCTTTCACGGGCATCCTTTACTTTCAGATGAAATTTTACAAGCAAATCAAGCAATTCTCTTCTTTTTTCCATGCTTGAATTCTTTGCAGAATCCGGATTATTTACGGTTTTCATGAACTGCTTTTCGTATTCATCCATATAAATTTTTTCATCGCCGACTTCTGCAACAACCTTTTTCTTTTTTGAAGAACAGGACATTGCCAATACTGCAACTAACAATACTGTTATTAAAGAAAATATCCTGATTAAATTTGATTTTTTTGTCATTATTAAATTAATTTTCTTAAAATATATTCTTCAATAATACCTAAATCACGTTTCAATATAAAGGCAATATGCAGATATAAACACGGAAAATGTTATGATAAAGGCTGATTTCAGGCAATTACTTTAAATTTTTGTTTATTGTGTTAAAATTCTTTTATAGTATGATTGATGTCAGATTTTTATATTTAAAACAAGAAATGGAAAACACTTCAAAGAAAAATATTTCCGATACAGATTTTATAGTTTGTGACGTTGAAACTACGGGATTATCTCCGGTTTACAACCGCATAACTGAAATTGCTCTGATTAAAGTTCATAACGGCGAAATAACGGATAAATTTTCGACACTTATAAATCCCCGTCAGCATATTCCCAGGGAAATAACATTGTTGACAGGGATTTCAAATGAGGATGTAATAAATAAACCGGTCTTTGAAGATATTTGCGGTAAAATAAATTCGTTTCTTTTCAGTGAAAACAGTCAGATTATTTTTACGGGTCATAATGTTTCTTTTGACTATAAATTTCTTTTCCATTCATTTGAAAGAGCAGGAATAAAATTTGACTGCAGTACTTTGTGCACATGTAAACTTGCCAGAAGGCTTTTAAAAAGACTAAGGAGCAAGTCACTGATTAATGTAGCAACTTACTACGGAATCAAGTTTGAAAGGCAGCACAGGGCTTATGATGATGCACTGGCTACTGCAAAAATTCTGATTAACTTTCTTGATTTGCTCGGTGAGGATTATGAATTCGATTCGACGGAGGACATACTCAGTTTTCAGAACAGCAGAATCTTTAATTCTGAGAATAAATCTCCTGCATTAAAAAGAATTAATTTATCGCTTAAAGATTTTCCGAATCAGCCGGGTGTATATTTTATGAAGGCTAAAGACGGGGAAATTATATATATCGGTAAAGCGAAAAATCTCAGAGAAAGAGTATCGTCATACTTCAGGTATAATTCAGAGCTTCCCGTTAAGATCAGAAAACTGCTGAATAATATCAGATCAGTGGAATATGAAACTACAAATTCCGAATTATCGGCGCTGATACTTGAATCAAAGCTTATTAAAAGATACAAACCCAGATATAATTCTGCCATAAAAAGATTCCGATTTCATCCGTTTCTTAAAATAGATATTCAGAACAGTTTTCCGAAAATTGAAAGAGTTTACGAAATTGAAAATGACGGTGCAAATTATTACGGACCTTTCAGAAGCGGTATGACCGTAAACAAGCTGATGAAAGACATAAATGACAAATTTAAAATCAGGAAATGTGAAAACAAAGTAATAAGACCTGCAAAAAATTTTTCCGCATGCATGTACCATGAGATAGGGAAATGCGACGCACCGTGTAATTTTTCACAATCTGAAACAGAATACAAAAATGAAGTCGGCAAAGTTCATGAGTTCATTACATCAGTTGAAATGAATTCCGTGCAGAAGCTTTATGAAATGAGGATGAATGAATATTCGGAAAATCTCGATTACGAAAGAGCTGCATTTGTCAGAGACAGGCTTCAGGACATAAAAAAAGTAATGAGCTATCAGAAAGTAATAACATCGGCAATTAATGATAAAAAAATAATCATAAAATGCACAGGTGAATCCGGCAAGGAAATATTTTTTATACAGAACGGCAAACTGGTAAGTACATATAATATAGAAAAGAGCAGTGAGTATAATCAGAGTGATGTACTGCAGGAACTTACGGACACAACCGAATATCTTTTCTTTTCTCTGAGCAAATATGTAAAGCATAAATTCAATCAGACAGAGCTGGATGAAATAAAGGTGATTTCCAACTGGCTTGCATTAAACAGGGATAAAAACAGTTTTCTTGAAATAAACGAAAATCATACAAGAGATGATGTCTTGAGATTTCTTTCAGAGTAAATGTTTAATACTGAATCCGGCTTTCTGAAATCATAAGTAATGACAACTGTCAAAATCATCACTATAAAACCGGAAATTTTCTTAATTATTCCCGATGTTCCGTTCATTTCAGAAGAAACTTTCCAGCAATATCCTGTCAGAATTTTAAAATGCGGGATCAGTTTCAGTATGCTTCCAGCTTCATCTGAATAAACAGTACTTTCTTTCAGAATTTTTTTCCTGAAAATACTCATTATTAACGGAGAAAATACTTTCAGCCATAAAAACATAATCAGCAGTGATCTGATTATCATTATCCAGATTGATTTTGAATCAAAATATCCCCTGTCACTGAAAATGTATGAAGAGATCAGTGCAAGAATGAGTAAGCCGTATATTAACAATCTTGATAACTTATTAAAATTATTTCTTATTTTTGACGGTTGTGATTTTGATTCAGATGTATTATTGACTGATAATTGTTTTAAAATTTCTTCGTTAAACTGAAATACGCTTAAACTGTCCGGAATTACTTTACGCGAAATTCTGTATGAAAAAACTCCTGCAATAAAACCAAAGACAAAATGAACTCCCGTATAAATAAAAATTATTATTAAGCTTAAATTTAAATTTTCAAGAGATTCGGGATTTCCCGAAAATTCTTTTATGATTAAAGAAGGGAATTGATTTACAGTATTCCAGAACTCCTGACCGAAAAGAATTGTAGTAACAATTATTCTCTGAACCGATGAAAAAACAGATGTTACAATTCCGAGCAATACTGATGAAATCAGAATATTCTTTCTTCCCGCAAAAAACAGTTCGCCGAGCAATCCCTGCAAAAGAACAGCCAGGTAAGCAGCCGGAGGAGAATACGGACTGATAAGCGCTTTAACAATTATTGTTACAAAACAAGCTTTAATTATTGTACCTTTGGAAGTGGAGAAAGTAGAAAGAAGAGTAATTATTAAAACTGCAATACTTCCGATTATCATACCTTTGAACGGTATTCGCAAAGCATGAAGAATTCCGCCTATAAAAGCTTCAGAAAGACCCCATAAAGCTGTCAGATTAAAAACTGCAATTTCAGATTCACGTGATTTAACGGATTCGGGATTCACGGTTCAAAATAAATCTTTACAATATCTAATTCAAAGCATTAAAACAAAAAACCACCCCGTTTTTATCCGGGATGGTTTAATATGAAAAACAAACAGTTAAAATCTGTTCTTCGTTTTATTTTTTATCTTTATCATCTACAACTTCAAAGTCGGCATTTTCCACATTTTCATCAGCTGCTTTTTGTTCGTTTCCCGGCTGAGTACCTGTACCGCTTTGCTGAGACTGCCCTTCGGTTCCGGTTGACTGCGAATACATCTGCGAAGAAGCTTCATTCCATGCCGCATTGTATTCATCCATTGCGGATTTAATTGAGGCAGAATTATCTGATTTTATTGCATCTTTTAATCTGTCAATCGTAATCTGAATTTTTGATTTTGTTTCAGGATTTAACTTAGCTTCAAACTCCTTGAGTTGTTTTTCACCCTGAAACACCATAGCATCAGCCTGATTCTTCATTTCTATTGCTTCTTTTCTTTTTAAATCTTCTGCTTCATGTTCCTTAGCATCCTTTTTCATCTTTTCAATTTCTGCTTCTGATAAACCCGAAGAATGAGTAATCTTGATTTGCTGCTGTTTGCCTGTTCCTTTATCCTGTGCAGAAACATTCAGAATACCGTTTGCATCAATATCAAATGTTACTTCAATCTGAGGCAATCCTCTCGGAGCGGGCGGAATTCCGTCAAGATGGAATCTGCCTAACGTTCTGTTATCTGAAGCCATTGGTCTTTCACCCTGTAAAACATGAATCTCCACAGAAGGCTGATTATCTGATGCTGTCGAAAATACCTGCGATTTCTTGGTCGGTATTGTTGAATTAGATTCTATAAGTTTTGTCATTACTCCGCCAAGCGTTTCAATTCCGAGTGAAAGAGGTGTAACATCAAGCAGTAAGACATCATGTACATCTCCGGCTAAAACACCGCCTTGAATTCCTGCGCCTATTGCAACAACTTCATCCGGATTTACGCTTTTATTCGGTTCTTTTCCGAATAATTTTTTCACTGTTTCCTGTACGAGCGGTATTCTTGTTGATCCTCCAACCAATATAACTTCATCTATATCATTTAAACTGTAACCTGAATCTTCAATTGCTTTTTTACACGGACCCACTGTTTTTTCCACTAAATCTCCCACAAGTGATTCAAACTTTGCTCTAGTAATTGTTTCAAGAAGAAATTTCGGACCTTCTGCTGTTGCTGTTATATATGGCAGATTAACTTCCGTTTGTGAACTTGACGAAAGAGCTTTCTTTGCGTTTTCAGAAGCTTCTTTCAATCTCTGTAAAGCCATTGGATCTTTTCTTAAATCAATACCTTCCTTTTTCTTGAATTCGTCGGCAAGATAATCTATAAGCCTGTGGTCAAAATCATCCCCCCCAAGATGTGTATCACCGTTTGTTGATTTTACTTCAAAAACACCGTCTCCTAATTCAAGAATAGATATATCGAATGTACCGCCTCCGAGATCGTATACTGCAACTTTTTCATTTGCTTTCTTTTTGTCCAGTCCGTATGCAAGCGCAGCTGCTGTCGGTTCATTAATTATTCTTTTCACTTCAAGTCCTGCGATTTTTCCGGCATCTTTTGTTGCCTGTCTCTGTGAATCATTGAAGTATGCCGGAACGGTTATAACTGCTTCGGTCACCGGCTGTCCGAGATAATCTTCAGCTGTTTTTTTCATCTTCTGAAGTATCATCGCTGAAATCTCCGGCGGAGAATAAACTCTGTTCTGTCCCTTATCATCAACTTCAATTCTTACAGTATCATTATCACCTTTAATTATCTTATAAGGCACTTTTTTTATTTCTTCTGTTACCTCATCATATCTTCTTCCCATAAATCTTTTAATGGAAAAAATTGTATTCTGAGGATTTGTTACTGCCTGTCTTTTTGCAGGATCACCTACTAGTCTGTCTCCGTTTTTTGAAAATGCAACAACGGATGGAGTTGTCCTTGAACCTTCTGCATTTGGAATTACAACCGGATCATTTCCTTCCATTACTGATACACATGAATTAGTAGTTCCGAGATCAATTCCTATTATTTTACCCATATTATTTTCCTTTCCTAAGATAAAATGATGCAAAAGTCAAAACTAACCCTGCATCTGATTTAGTTTATAATTGAAAGGGTGAGATTTTCTCACCCTTTTAGTTTTTAAAATTTATTATTTATTACTTTATGCTTATTTCTTTTACAACGGGTTTTGCTTCTTCAACTTTCGGAAGAGTAATATTCAGAACACCGTTATTGTATTCAGCATCAATGGAATCTACTTTTATGTCATTTGACAGATTAAAATTCCTGCTGAATTCACCGAAAAATATTTCATTTACAATCAGGTTTGTTTCTTCGGTTTTCTTTTCCTGCTTTTTTACCCCGTTTACTGATAAGACATTATTTTCAATCGAGATTTTTACATCTTCTTTTGTCATTCCGGGAATTTCCATTTTAATGTAAAAATTATCCTTGTCTTCACTTATTCTTACCTTTG
This sequence comes from Ignavibacteria bacterium, assembly GCA_016788375.1. Lineage (GTDB taxonomy): Bacteria > Bacteroidota > Ignavibacteria > Tepidaquicellales > Tepidaquicellaceae > JAEUSI01. The sequence goes on from JAEUSI010000142.1 coordinate 6,082, forward strand.
GAGTGTAATTTGAAACAGGATTTAGACCTTCCCAACTGCTGAATACTGGGCTGTTGATAATTGATTTAAATGTATCACTGATTAAATCAGCATCTTTTTTGAATTTTACTATGTTCATTTTTTTTCTCCTTATTTTTAGGTTTTTTAAATTATCTAACTAAACAAAAGCAATTACTGTGCCACAATTCAAAAACCTGGAAAACAGCCAAAAAACAAATTTATTACTTTATAAAACTTAAACCGGTAGAAAAATAATTCATTAAAATTGAACAAAATTTCAGAATTGAATTTAAATTCATTATTATGAAAAAAAATCCGGATTAAAGTTCAATCCGGATTTCTCAAGGAGTAAAATAAGTAACTAAGTTAATTATTCTACATATTTATAGTAAGTGTATTATCTGCTTGATTAAACACAGTTTTATAGCTTTTCAGATTTTTTGTCGCGGGTCCGTTAGTAACTTTTCCAGTAATACTGTATGTAGATCCGTGACACGGACATTCAAAACCCTCACCGGTGAAATCTACATCACATTTTTTATGAGTGCAGACAATGCTTAACGCACTGAATTTGTTTTCACCGGTTCTTGAAACAAAAACCTTCCCGATCATTGTATTTCCTCCAACATTCTGGAGATCCGGATAATCAGATAAGCTTATTGTTTTTGGTGAAGTTGAATAAACGGTTTTTTCGGTTTCAGCTGCAAGTTTCCTTAAATCCAGAACGCTAAATGCAATAGTTCCCGCAGTTATTGTTTTAACAGATGCTTT
>JAEUSI010000143.1 GCA_016788375.1 Ignavibacteria bacterium
GATTGGCTGCAGTTCCGGTATTCATATACAAAGCCAATTTAGCCGGAACATCATTCCCGCAAATTAAATCCCTGTCTCCGTCATTATCAATATCTGCCAGAACAATATTGCTGCTTCCTCCTGCATCAACATTATTAAGATAATTGTCGCTGATTCTTTGAAAATTTGCAGAAGAAGCTGACCCGTTATTAATATAAAATGCAAAGTTATTCTTATTCTGAGAAGGATATAAAACCGAGACAAACATATCCTTGTCACCGTCAGCGTCAATGTCAGCAAACCTGGTCGAGTTATAACCGAGAGATATGTATGGTGAATTATGAGGATAAATAGAATCTACAATTTCCACGGACGGAACATACTGAGTCCCGTTATTTTTTATGAAATAAATCCCTTTTGAAAAAAGGTCTCCCCAAAATAAATCGTAATCATTGTCGGCATCAATATCAGTAAACTCAAGTGAATTTGCGCCGTGCCTCTCATTATCAAAAGCTGGAGATATTATAAGAAGATTCTGCCAGAAATCAGTAATAAATTTAAAGCTGAAATTAGAAATGCTTCCTATGTTTTCATAGTATGTAATTGTACCAAGAGCTTGCCCGGTAAAAAAGTCCTTGTCACCGTCTCCGTCAATATCACAGAAAACAGGAACACTGTTCGACTCACTGTAGATAACAGTGTCAGTGTTTGTCCTGAGTTCGGGAATAATAAGTGTAAATGCCGGGCTTGTTGAACTTCCGGTATTTCTGTAAAATTTTATGGTCTGAATATCTCCTCCCGTAAAAAGGTCATAATCATTGTCATTGTCAATATCAGTAAAATAAAACCAGTTTTTAAAATTCAGATTCTGAAAATTTGATGTTATCAGTTTGAATGATGCTGACTGAGGAGTGCCTGTATTCTGATAAAAATACAGTGTAGTATCAACGTCATAATTAAATAAATCCAGATCATTATCCCCGTCTATATCAATTAACTGAAATCTGGAATTATTTTGTCCTCCGTTAAAAGGTGCAAAGGAATTATTTCCGTTTACAGAAAAATTTATTCCGTCGTACTTTTGCAGCAGAGTCTGTGACAGAGCTTTTCCTGACGGATAATAAAGTGAAGAAACTAAAATGATTATTAAAACGCCGATTGTCTTAATTTGTAATGCCATCTCCGAATTTGTATTCATTGCTGATACTTACAGGTAATCTGCCCTTGAATTTTATAGTTCCGTAAATTGAGTTTATTGAAGAGTTGATGGAAGTCTCTGCATCAGCATATGCACATATGTATGAATCAACTTCCGGAAATCCCTGTATCAGATACGGATTACCGAATGATATGACAGCAACCTTTTTCCCTTCCGATACGAGAGAATTTATCAAATCAGTCTGCGACTGGGGTAGACCGACTGTGCCTGTCTTTATTTTTACCTTTGCATAAATCGGAACAACAATTATGTCATATTCTTTTGAATCATTAATTATTTCTTGTGAATCTGTTATATCTCCCGTGAGATCATAAAAAGATACTGATTTGAATTTATTAAAATCATTGAATCTTGCAAGAAAATAATCTGAATTAGCCTTCTCATTTCCGTTATTCAGGGAAATTATCAGGCAGGATTTTTCCGATGGATTGCTGAAAGGAAGAATATCGCCTTTGTTTTTCACAAGTGTTAATGATTCATCGGCTATCTGCTGAGAAATAGCCTGAGCTTCGCTTGAATTTACAACAGACGGTACAGAGCTCACATCAGCATCTTTATACTGATCAAGTTTGAGCCAGTTTTTTGCATTAAGAATTTTTCTGGCGGAAGTTTCAATTCTATCCGGGGATACTGTACCGTTGTTTACAGCATATTCAATTGCATCAATGGTAACAGTTTCGCCCTGAGGCATAAGTATAAGATCAATCCCTGCATTCACACATCTTAAAGCAACTTCTTCCGTAGAAAAATGATTTACAACTCCTGCCATATTCAGCGCGTCTGTAACAATAAGACCTTTGAATTTTAATTCATCTATCAGTAGATTTTCCACAATATTCCTTGACAAAGAAGCCGGAACACCTGATTCTTTTTCAAGAGCAGGAAGTGAAAGGTGGGCAATCATCACAGACTTAACTCCTTTTTGAATTGCATTTTTAAACGGAATCAATTCGAGGTTGTCAAGTCTTTCTTTGCTGAAATTTAAAACAGGGAGATCGTTGTGTGAATCAATGTCCGTATCGCCGTGCCCCGGAAAATGTTTTGCTGTGGCAATTACATTTCCGTCCTGCAAACCTCTGATAAATTCTTCTGACATTGAAGAAACAAGCTGAGGATCTTCGCCATAAGATCGGACATTGATAATTGGGTTAAGTGAATTATTGTTTATGTCTGCGACAGGCGCGTAATTCTGATGAACACCTATTGTTCTGCATTCTTTTGCTATCTGAAATCCCATTTTGTATGCAAGTTCGGGATTTCTTGTTGCACCAAGTGCCATGTTGCTAGGAAATATACTTCCGTCATTAAGCCGCATTCCTGTTCCTCTTTCATAATCTGCTGAAATAAGCAGGGGAGTTCCGGAAAATGACTGAAGTGTATTTGTAAGTTCTGTCTGCTGAACCGAATTACCCTTAAAGAATATTACTCCGCCGATCTTTTCATTCACAATAAGATTTGTTAATCTCTTATATTCGGCTGAGTTGGGGTCAAGTGTAAAACCGTCAGATCTTGTAATTATCATCTGTGCAATTTTTTCCCTAAGTGTCATTGATGCAAGCTTGCTTTCAACCCATGAGTTTGATTCTGAAAACAAATCATTTGATGAGCTGAACCAGTTTACTTTCTGTTTCTGGATTCTGTAATTATCGGTTTGAATGTTTACAAAAGAAATTATAGAAAGAATTACTGAAAATAAAAAAAAATTTACAGAAAAAAATTTGTTCATAAAATTATCATTTGTTTTCTTTGGCTTTCTGTGTTTCAAAATGTTCTGTCATTGTAGTGAAATATCTCATTATCTCCATCGGAAGTGGAATTATCATTGTTGAAGTTTTCTCTGCTGCAATTTCCGTCATAACCTGCAGGTATCTCAATTGCAAAGCATTCTTTTCGGAAGCGAGTATCTTTGCAGCTTCAGCGAGTTTCTGTGCAGACATGAATTCTCCTTCTGAATTTATAATCTTGGCTCTTTTGTCACGCTCAGCTTCAGCCTGTCTTGACATAGCTCGAATCATTTCAACCGGCAGGTCTACATTTTTCAGCTCTACATTCATAACCTGAATTCCCCATGGCTCGGTTGATCTGTCTATTAATTCTTTAAGACGTGAATTTACCAGTTCTCTGTGCGCAAGTAAATCGTCTAAATCTCCCTGACCGGTTACAGTTCTTAATGTTGTCTGAGATATAAGAGAAGTTGCATACATATAATCTTCTACTTGTATGATTGCCAGCTGAGGATCTATAACCTTGAAGTAAACTACTGCATTTACTTTTACGGATACATTGTCTTTTGTAATAATATCCTGACCGGGAACATCGAGAGCAATTATTCTTAAACTTACTTTTATCATTCTGTCAAGAATCGGAATAAGTATAATCAAGCCGGGTCCTTTGACTGCGGAAAATTTTCCAAGCCTGAAAATCACTCCTCTTTCATATTCATTTAATACTCTGAATGACCTGAGAATAATAATAATAAATATGAATCCCAGTACTCCTCCGAATCCCATAAGTAAACCTGCTAATGCTTCCATAATATTTCTGTTTAAAGTTAATAAATGTTTTTAAATGATAATAAAATCTTTTAAATCAAAATTCAGAATTAATTAAATATTCTTCTTTAAACTGTAAAAGTTTCTCCTTCAGCGGTTCAAATTCATTGTATTGCATAAGTTCAAGTCTGAATTTACTTACATCCCTTAAATTTCTCAGATATCCCGAATAATGTTTTCTGAATTCCAAAACTCCGTATTTCTCTCCTTTAAGCCCGACAGATAATCTCAGGTGTTCTATACAGATATCAATCCTCTCTTCAACAGAAGGTTCACTTTCATGGTAACCATTTTTTATAAAAAATTTTGACTGCCTGAAAATCCACGGATTCTGAATTGCCGACTGGCCAATCATTACCGCATCAGGTTCGAAATTATCAAAAACATATTTTACATCCTCAGGCGTTTTTACATTTCCGTTAAGAATTACCGGAATATTAACTCCGGAATCTTTAATCCTTTTGATCCAGCTCCAGTCTGCATCGCCTTTATTTCCCTGATGACGCAGTCTGCAGTGAACTGTCAGCGCCTGAATGCCGGTCTTTTCAAGTATTTTAGCAACTTCAACTATTACTATCGAATTTTCATCCCAGCCAAGTCTGGTTTTTAGTGTAACGGGAAGTTCAACATTATTAATTATCTTTTCAGCAATTCTCGACATTTTCGGAATATCTTTTAATAGTCCGGCTCCCGCTCCGCGCATTGCCACATCTTTAACCCAGCATCCGCAGTTTATATCGATAAAGTCAGGTCCGGCATTTTCGGAGATCTTTGCTGCGTCAACAAGTACATCTTCATTCCCGCCGAAGATTTGAATCCCCATAGGTCTTTCTTCCTCATAAAAAAATAATTTTGCCTTAGCTTTTCGTGCATCACGGATAAGTCCTTCAGCGGAAATAAATTCAGTATATACAACATCAGCTCCGAGCCTTTTGCAGATTAATCTGAAAGGCGGTTCGGTTACATCCTCCATCGGAGCAAGAAGGATTTTATCTTTGAATATTTTCCGGAATTCGTTCATATCTGATATAATTTAAACATTGTTATTTTAATTAGATACAAAAAAACCCTGACAAAATAAAATTACCGTCAGGGTTTAAATAAATATCAAAGAGATTTTATTTCTTCTCAGTAAGTTTAGTTTCCAGATCTTTTTCCATCCCAAGCTTCTTATTTGTATTGTGAAAATTCTCAATGATTTTTTTTACACTGGCTTCGGATTTTGAAAGAAATGTATTAGGATAGACACCTATCCAAACTATAAAAAGAAGTATCGGTAAAAATGAAACAACTTCACGTGCTGAGAGGTCTTTAAGATTTTTATTGACTTCCTTGTCAATCGGTCCGAGCATTACACGCTGAAACATCCATAAAAGATAAACAGCTGCGAGAATTACTGCAGTTGTCGAAAAAATTGTGTAATACTGAGATCCGAGATTTGATGAATAAAATGACCCGAGAAGTATCAAAAACTCTCCTACAAATCCGTTCAGCCCGGGAAGACCGATTGAAGAAAAAACAACAATCATAAATATGACTGAAAATACAGGCATTACTTTCATTATTCCGCCGAACTCAGAAATTGCCTTTGTATGTCTTCTCTCATATAGAACTCCGACAATCATAAATAATGCTCCAGTTGAAAGTCCGTGATTGATCATCTGAATAACGCTTCCCTGCATTGCAATATCAGTCAGAGCAAAAGTTCCGAGTACTATGAAGCCCAGATGGCTGACAGATGAATAAGCCACTAATTTTTTTACGTCCTTCTGTACAATAGAAAGCAGCGCTCCGTAAACAATTCCTATTACTGCAAGTACCGAAATATAAGGTGTAAGCTTTATAAATGCAGTCGGAAAAAGCGGCATTGAAAATCTTATAAGACCGTATGTTCCCATTTTCAGAAGTACAGCAGCAAGAATTACACTTCCCGCTGTAGGTGCCTGAACGTGTGCATCCGGAAGCCAGGTATGAAATGGAAATAAAGGCACTTTTATAAGGAAACTTAACGTGAATAAAATAAAAAGTATTATCTGCTTATCGGCAGAAATTCTGTATGCAACTTCCGTTAGCTGCGTAAGATCCGTAGAAAACTGACCTCCGGTAAAAGGAATGCAGAGAAATCCAAGCCAGATAATTCCGATCAGCATAAGCAGACTTCCGAACATAGTATAAAGAAAGAATTTTACTGTTGCATAAATCCTGTCTTCAGAACCCCAGATCCCGATTATAAAATACATCGGAATGAGTATGATTTCCCAGAAAATATAAAACAGTATTAAATCCAGAGATGCAAATACGCCTATTAATCCTGCATCTAGAAGAAGAATAAGAAAATAAAATCCTTTGATATTGATTTTAATTGATGTCCATGAAGCAAGTATAGAGAGTGGAAACATAAAAGTGGACATAAGAATCAGAAGCATTGATATCCCGTCTATTCCCAGAAAATACTGAGTATTAATTGCCTGTATCCATTTGAACTTTTCCACAAACTGATAGTCTCCCGATCCCGGATTAAATGCTAAAAATAAATATACTGCTATCGCAAACGGTATGAGTGAAACAATTAATGAATAAACTTTAATTAATGTCTCTTTTTCTTTTTTAAAGAATATTACAGGCAGTGAAAGTATAAACGGAGTGAAAATCAGAATCGATAAAATATTTGACAAGATTTTAATTTATTGATTAAAAAATGCTTAAATTTTCTTTGTGCAATATAGTTATTGAAAATTTTATTTATAAGTCTTATTGCCGGAATTTATTACCATCAGATTGTATCTTCTTTCGCTTTCATCTTTTGTTTTTCCGTTCCAGTAAAATTCTTTGGTAATCACTTTATGTAGTCTGTTTGACATTTTAAATCCGAGTTTCCTTAAATTTTTTTCTGCTTTGATATTTGAAAGATATACATATGCAGCGATATATCTGAAACGGTTTATTTTCAAAAGATAATTCAGCAAAATGCTGGAAGATTCAAACCCGAGTTTCAAACCCCTGAATTCCTTCATTATCGCAGTGGATATCTCGCATGCCTCATTATAATGAATTCTCCATTTGAAGCATATATATCCGATATAATTCTGTT
>JAEUSI010000144.1 GCA_016788375.1 Ignavibacteria bacterium
CAGAATAACTGCAGGAATTAATTTCTGTGTCTGTCTAAGACTCTGTGATTGTTTTAGCATAATATTTAATCCGAATATTTCTTTTTTAATTCTTTATAAAATTCTTTACCGTACTCTCTTTCCAGAGATTCTCGCGCAAATTCAAAGACTGATACGTTTTCTTCTTCTCCTTTTGCAAGTGCATCGCTGCATTCATAAAGCTCTTCATATCTTAATATCTTCCTCTTTTTCCCGTAAACCCTTATCGGGAACAAGTGACAGGAAATCGGTTTGGGGAAATCAGATTCACCGTTATTATATGCTTTCTGAAATGAACATTTTGCAATTCCGTCTTCGTAAAATGCAAATACACATTCCCTGTAATCAAAACTGTGTATTGAGTAATCATCTTCTTCTCCCAAAAGAAATCCTTCATTCTTTATTAAATCATTGTGTTCTTTGCTTATATATTTTTCAACCGTTTTTAAATTTTTTCTTATAATACTCACTTCTTCATTAAGAAGCGGTGCTCCTCCAGCTCCTTTGAGCGTGCAGCATGCTCCCCTGCATTTTTTCAGATCACAGGAAAATTTCACAGAAAATATTCTGTCATCTATAATGTATTTTTCCTGATTCTTCAGTTAATTATTCCTTATAAAAAATTTACCCGGAATCTGCCTTACAAGAGACTTAAACTCCAGTGATAAAAGATTAACTAGACAATCCTGAACTGAAAGCTGTGTCTTTTCTGTAATATCGTCTATATGCAAAGGTTCAAAATCAACTGCCGAAAAAATCTTTTCCTCCATTCCGGAAAGATCGTTTATTATTTCTGTGCCCGCAGAAGCATTTTCTCTTTTCAATACTGGTCTGAGCTTAATTTCAAGTTCGCAAATGATATCTTCTACCGATGAAACAAGTTTCGCCTGTCCTCTTTTAATCAGCTCGTTAGTACCTTCCGACTGTTTTGAATTTATATACCCCGGCAAGGCAAATACTTCCCTGTCCTGATCCACCGCTATTTCCGCAGTTAACAACGCTCCTCCTTTAATACCGCTTTCAATTACAAGAGTACCGAGAGATATACCGCTTATGATTCTGTTTCTTCTCGGGAAATTCATTTTGTCGGGTTTTGTTCCTATTGGAAATTCGGAAATCACCGCTCCGTTATCAATCAGATCAAAATACAATTTTCTGTTTTCATAAGGATAAACTACATCTGCGCCGCATCCGAAGATTGCATAATTATGATTGTTTTTCTTTAAAGATGTTTTATGGACAATTGTATCTATGCCTCTGGCAAAACCGCTGACTAAAAGAATGTTTAAATCCGAAAGCTGCTCAGCAAATTTTTCGCAGTTGTATTTTCCATATTCAGTCGGACTTCTTGTTCCGACTATGCTTAATGAATACTTATCGGAATCAGAAAGCTTTCCTTTATAATACAGCAAAACAGGTGTATCAAATATCCTGTTGAGATTTTCCGGGAATGACTCATCCAGAAAACTTACAATATTTATATTCTGCTTAAATGCAATGTTATAAATCTGTTCAAATTCTCTGAAACATTTATCTCTGTTTTTCAGACTGTATAATATCTCGTCTGAAAGCGCAGTATCAATTCCGTTTATCTGTCTTAGTTTATTTAAAGAACACTTATAAAATTCTTCCGGCTGGCTTAAATGCTGAACAATATTTTTAATCTTCACATTTCCGAGTTTGTTTATCTTTGTAAGAAAAAAAATATATTTCAATAATTCTAAATCAGCCAATTTTTATTTTTAAACAAATTTAGTCAATAATATTTTCTAAATATATTGCAAAATTAAGCATACAACAGAAATTACATTTATTTTTGTAATCCTTTTTGTAATAAAGTATACTGGATCTGTGAACCTGATTGTTTTATCTGAGAAAAAGATTTTTCTTGTTAACTGCAATAAAATAATTCAAATAAAAAAGGCTGATTATCTCAGCCTTATCCGGAAAAATATATAATCCTAATCTCATTATTTTTTAAGGATGAACTGAATAGACTCCTACACCTGCATTATTTTCACAGAAAGACAGATCCGAGGCATCTACAAAATCATCACAGTTCAGATCAGTATTGTAATATCCGCTTAATCCGTATAATGCATCATTTTCAACATAGCTTAGATCTGCAGCATCTACAATTTCATCCTGATTTACATCTCCTGTAAAAAACGAATAAAGATTGTTGTAATATACCATATTGTTTCCGTAAGCCTGTGAGGATGAAGCGGTAAAATCAAAATTCAATGAGTTGCCGGTAAATATTTCGCCGCCGGATTTGCTCCAGGTTTCAATTGAATTCCTGTGACGCACTGTAAGATAATAACTTACGCTGTTAAGTGGTTTTGCAAAACTAAGCAGGACATTTCCGCTCCCGTCAAGATAACCCGAAGAAGTTTCTACAATTTCATATGGAGTGACTGTATTTCTGATTAAAACTGTTACAGTATCCTGTACAGGTGAACAGGCTTCCAGACTTACTTTAAGATTCAGATTAAGAAGTATAAATGCTGTCGATTCATCTGCACCTTTATAAGGGAAAGATGAGCTTCTTGTGACATCATCAATATCAGTTGTTATTCCCTGAACAGGTCTTGCGCTTAAATCACCGTCACCTATCGACGAACCAAAAAGATGCAGATCATTTGTTGACACAAAATTTACATCCTTAAATCTCGAGTTTTGTTCATTGGGATTTGAGGCGTATTTGTAATTTGCAAGATTACTGTATCCTGTTGAATTCCATACCGCGCAGTATGCCGAACCATAAGAAGAATAATAACAATTATAGTCTATTGCCAAAGTTCCCGCAGTATTGTTTATTGCACTTCCGGTATGAATAATCCCGGCTGAACCACCGGTTCTGCTGTTTATGCAAATGTTATTTTTCTGATTGTACTTGATTCCTGAATTTGATGAAGCCTTTAAAATTCCGGCAGAAGAAAGTCCTGTTATATCTGTAGTCTGCACTCCGCCGATTTTAATTGTATTATAAAATATGTTTATTGTATAAGGATTTGAAGTGCCTGAAACTTCAGCTCCTGTTGCAATTCCGTATGTTGTCGCAACATTGTTATTATTATCATTCAGTGCAATAAAATTATTCTCAACATTTATAACCGAACCGGATCCCGGTCTTTGCTGTGTAAAGATACCTCTTATATTCAAACTGCTTGATACTGAACTTGATTTAATACCGGATAATTTATTCTTTCTAATTGTAAAATTAAAAGTTTCGGTGCTCTGTATATTAATTGCTGAAGGGTTTGTAATATTGTAACCGGTTGACATAAAAATATTACACTTTTCAACTGTCATATTATTGGTCCCTGATTCATGCCATACTGCAGCAAATCCAAAATCGTAAATACTGCATCGTGTGACTAAATTGTTATTGTTTTTATTTGCGGGAGTTCCGCTTGATCTGACACCTGTCCTTCCACCTATTATATCGCAATCGGAAATAATGTTATCAGAGTTTCCGCTCGGGTTGGAATTGGAGAAATCAATAAAAATGTTCGCTGGTCCAGATACAGCCATTGTAGCATTAACAGTTCTGCAGAATTTAATTTCATTATGAGTTGCTCCGTTAATAAGCTGAATCGTATTTGCCTGTGCATTTGATGTGCTTGTATTTTGTATTGTCAGATCTGCTAAAGTGCCTGTACCTCCCGGTCTTCCGTCAAGAATCACATAATCAGCATCATTGAATTTTATTACGGGATTACTGGTAATTGAAGTAACAATAATCTCTCCTGAATTTCCGGCCTGAGGTCTGACTGTAATTGTATTAATACTGCTGCTACCTGTACGTGAAGAGAAATTTACCGGGAATATTTCCAATGATCCGTCATAAGAAGGCAGTATTTCTATTAAATAAGGCTGCGTAATAGTCAAAGGGATTGCATTGTATGCATCATTTATACTGTTGTGTGAGCTGATAAACACGCCTCCGCCGGTTCTAAGTTCGACGGAATTTATATGTGAAAATACGGATACAAATGGACTTAAAAGGAAAGTTATTAAAAGTGAAAAGAAATGTATTTTTTTCATAATATGATTAATTTAACTGATGATTACAAATTAATTTTTTTGCATAAAAGTTAAATCAATTTAAAATAAATTTGAATTTTATATCTGAGAAATGAAAGAAATGATAATAAAGGATAATCCTCTGGAAAGACCGGGACTATAAAAACAAAAAGGCTGAACTTTCGAACAGCCTTTTTGAAAAGGAAAAAATGAAAACATTCTACGGGTCCACTACGTCCGTAAAATTGCCGCTTTTATAAATCTCAACAAATATTCTCATATTCATCGTTTGTCCCGGAAGCAGCGACTCCGCTCACAAACCTGTGTATTTTACTGCAAATAAAATTTATAGAGGGTTGCCCACATACAACCCTCTATGCCATTGTGAATATTGAATTCAATATTCAATTGGTCTTACTATTAAAAAGAACGAATTGTAAAAATAATTTTAAATCCTGCAAAGATAATTCTCTGCCAAAAAGCTGCCGTAATTACGGAGCTGCAACGATAATTCCCTGATTGTTCTCTACTGTAGCAACATCTGAACCGTCAACGTAATCATCACCCGTCACATCAGGATTTATATAACCTGAATTTCCGATATTGTTTTCGACAAGACTAAGATCAAATGCATCTATAATATCATCCTGATCAACATCACCGCTGTACATGCAATATGAACCGAGTTTATAAACCATATTGCTTCCGTAAGCCTGTGTGGCTGCGGTTGTGAAGTCATAGTTGTAATTACCGCCTGCTGTCATTGCTACCGGAGCTGAACTCCATGTTTCAAGTGAGTTCCTGTGTTTAACTACTATGTAATATGATCCTGCTGTTGCTGTATAGAATTCATAGGTAGCATATCCGTTAATATTAACCACTTCTCTTGCCTGATCGACTAAAGCATATGGAGATGATGCACTGTGCAATTCAACAGTAACTGTATCGGTAACGAGCGGTTTTCCGTTCCAGAAACCTTCCATGAGCGAATTAACATTCACTGAAATAGACGTGAGATTTTCATACTTTCTGCCGATCGGATAAGATATGTTTCTGTCACATACCGTGTACCAAGTGTTCTTATCTGGGAATGCTATATCAACAGTTGTTGAGAATCCCGGATTGCTTTCTGACCAGTTAAGCCCGCCGTTTGTAGTTTTAGCCATATAACCGTTTGTTCCGCTGATTGTTCCGTGTTTCAGATTTAGCCATTTTGTTCTGAATACTGTAGTAGTGTATAATAAATTACCTGTAAGGTCAGTCCATGTTGTTCCTCCGTCTAAAGTCCTTACAACTTTCTTAGTGCTCCCTACAGTTGTACCTGTTCCTGTACCATTCAGGTAAACTACGTCTTTATTAAGCACAAACATATTACTCCATAAATTTGTACTAAGATAAGAATTAGTATTCTTTATCCATGTAGCTCCGCCGTCTGTAGTTCTGAATAAACCTGCAGAAGCAAAAACATATCCGTTATTTGCATCTGTCATTTGAACGCTGATAGCTGAGCCGTTAGGACTTCCCTGAAGAGTCTGAGTAACCCATGTCGCTCCGCCGTCTGTTGTCTTTGTTACAAGAGCCGGGGTAAATGGTGAAGCAAATCCCGCTGCCCATCCGGTATTGGCATCTATAAAAAACAGACTGTTTATCTGATAAGCGTTCATTGGTGATGGTGTCGAAAGCAATGTCCAGGTATTACCGCCGTCAGTAGTTTTGGAGCACTCGCTGACACCGAATGAAGCACTACCGCCTCCGATATAACCTATTGAAGACGTTGGCATAGACATTGTCAAAATAGAATAGCCGTGACTGGTAGTACGCGGTGACCAGTTTGTCCCGCCGTTTGATGAATACATCATCCCGCCGCCACTGCCGGCAACCCATACATCACCAGTGACTGACTTTAGAACTATAGTAGAATAATAAGTATAAGCCGGATTTGCCGAATAATTTTTATTTCTCCATGATCCGCCGCCGTCATTACTAAGATTACATATACCGTTTGCACCGACTACGGCTAAATCATTTCCGCTTGCTCCCATCCCGTAAATTATAAACGGATTCGGCTGATTCACATTACTGTTATCATAAAAGAAAAGTGAATCCCATGTAACTCCGTCATTTGTTGATTTGAAAATCGAGAAGTATTGTCCTGCCATATAAAGCGTACTGTTGCTGAAATCATAAGTAAGATCTCTCTGACCTGTTGTGGAAGAAGCAGTTGGTGTAGATTGTGTCCATGTAACTCCACCGTCTGTTGTATATGCGAAATAATTCGGATTACCGCACGCATATCCTGTATTTGCATCTTTAAAAATGATGTCGGTTATAACAACATTTGTTTGTGTACCCGGAAGAAATTTTACTTTCCAGGCAGAATCCTGTCCAGGTAAATGAGTATAAATCTTTCTTGATGTTCCGCTTAATGCAAGAAAAACATGACTTGTATCTGTTGCACAAACAGCAGTATAAGTATTAGCCGGAACTATAGGACTGAAAGACTGATCCTGCCATGTTAAGCCGCCGTCTGTAGTTTTAAAGAATCTTGCTCTTGTACCGCCAGTAAGATATCCGGTATTTGAATTTATGAAATACAGTTTATTTACTGTTCCGCCCGTATCATTGTACTGAATATAATTCCAGGTTGTTCCGCCGTCTGTTGTTCTTGAGATATATCCCGGTGTAGTTGTAAGTGACTGACCTGCAACTATTCCAGTATTTGCATCAAAAAACCATCCTGTGTTAAGAGTTCTT
>JAEUSI010000145.1 GCA_016788375.1 Ignavibacteria bacterium
AGATCTTCACGCGCTTTATGATCTTATATGGAAAAGATTTGTCGCTTCGCAGATGTCTCAGGCGGTGCTCGATCAGAAAACGGTTATTATAAGAGCTCTTTCTCCGAGAGGTGACAGGAATGTATATCTGTTCAAAGCTACGGGAAGCGTAATGAAGTTCAGCGGGTTTCTGAAAGTATATGAAGATGTAAAGGAAGATACGACTGACAAACCGGACAATATTACGGAAGAAGAAGAAGACCTTACGCTTATTCCCGCAGATCTTAATACGGATGATATGCTGAAGGCGGCGGGCATGACAAAGGAACAGCATTTTACAAATCCTCCGCCGAGATATACGGAAAGCAGTCTGATTAAACAGCTGGATAAACTCGGCATAGGCAGACCGAGTACATTTGCGGCGATAGTATCCACGGTTATAAACAGAATGTATGTAAATCTTATAGAAAAGAAATTATACGCGACCGTTCTCGGGATGACGGTGAATAAAGTTCTGTCCGAACATTTTCAGGATGTCATCAACGTTAATTTCACCGCGCAGATGGAGGAGGAACTGGATACAATAGCTTCCGGCAAAAGCACTTACAGGAAAGTTCTTGACGATTTCTATTTACCTTTCAATAAAGACCTGAACGAAGCAGATTCAATAGCTGCGGACATTAAAAAAGGCCTTATAGAGCCGACAGATATTCCCTGTCCCGAATGCGGCAGTGAAACAGGCGCAAAGATGATTAAGAAATGGAGCCGTAACGGTCAGTTTCTTTCATGTGAAAGATTCCCGAAATGTAAAGGCGCGCTTCCGCTTGAACAGCCTGACGAAAAGGAAATCGAAAATTCAAAAAATATATTCTGCGATATCTGCAAAGCGCCGATGCAGCTTAAAGTCGGGAAGTACGGAAAGTTTTACGGCTGCACAAATTATCCGAAATGCAAAGGCATAAAGCCGGTAACTCTCGGAATCAAATGCCCGAAATGCAAAGAGGGTGAAATTTTAATCAGAAAATCCAAACGCGGAAGAGCTTTCTTCGGATGCACCAATTATCCAGAATGCGATTTCATCACCAATACAATGCCTGTTATTCAGGAATGCACTGAATGCAAAAACGCATATCTTGTAAAAAAATCATCTAAAAAAGACGGTGATTATCTGGAATGTCCCGTCTGCAAAGCAAGATATGATATAAAGGAATCAGAAAAGACAGAGCCTGCTGAAGAAACAGCGGACTGATAAATATTAAACTGATTTATGGAAAAGACATTTAATGAATATCTTACAGAGTATCTGGATTATCTGAAAATCACAAAGAATTATTCTTTCCATACCGTTCAGTCGTATGAAACCGACCTGCTGCAGTTCGGGGAATATATTTTTAAAACTGAAACTACCGCCGGAAAAGATTCCGGCTTTACCGGAAAGAAAATTAACTTTGACACATTAGAGCTGAATTTCCTGAAGTCATTTATTGCTGAATTATCAGATCCGTCATCTTACGGAAAAAAGTATTCCCGTAAATCAGTCTCACGGAAAATATCCGTTCTTAAATCCTTTTATAAATTCCTCGCCGGAAAAAAATATATATTAAAGAATACTGCAGCACTGCTGATATTTCCCAAAACCTCAAAAAAACTTCCTTCATTTCTGAGTCAGAGGGAAATGAGCGAGCTTCTTTCACATAAGCATATAACGGAAATAAGCATACTTGACAAAGCTGTGATCGAATTATTTTACAGCACCGGCATCAGGCTTTCTGAGCTTATCGGCTTAAAACTTAGCAGCATTAATTTTAAGAATAAAACACTGAAAGTATTCGGAAAAGGTTCAAAGGAAAGAATTGTCCCCTTCGGTAAAAATGCAGCCGAAGCGGTAAACAATTATCTTAAAATCAGGGAAATATGCAATACCGGGAATCTCGAATATTTATTTTTAAACAAGAACGGCAAAAAGCTGTATCCTGTGCAGGTAAACAGAATCATCAGAAAGAATCTTTCGCTTGTAACTGATCTTAAGAAAAAATCTCCTCACGTTCTGAGGCATACTTTCGCAACTCATCTGCTTGACAACGGCGCAGATATCAGAGCCGTAAAAGATCTTCTCGGTCATGAAAGTCTTTCCACAACGCAGATTTATACTCATCTCACTCCGGAAAAACTGAAGAAAGTTTACAAGCAGTCTCATCCGAGAGCATAAACATTTTCAGGAAATTATACGGCAGGTGTTTTATTTCTTTGCGAATAAAGTAATCAGATAATAAATCACAATCACAGACGATGTTATAAGAAATGCCTGAAGAGATCTTCTTTCGGATTTTATTCCGGTCTTAAAATTTAATTCAAGATTTGATTTGATGCTTTCCGGGAGTTTGTTAATCCGCGGCAGAAATCTGCTGACAGAGTTTTTGTATTGTGTAAAGGTTTCTTTAAACTTTCCCTGAAGAAATTCCTCCTCAGCGGCGATTATGCATAAATACTGAAATGTAAAGAAAATAAATCCGAAAATCTGAAGCCACGGGAACAATGCCATGCTCATTATTCCGATACCTGTGTAAATGAGTATGTTACCTGCATACAGCGGATTTCTTATAACCGAATACGGTCCCTGCGTGACAAGATAAGTCCCTCCTACACCTGATGTTGTCCTTGTCTCGCTGCCGGCAAAACTGACCGACCAGATTCTTATGAGTTCTCCGGACAGAGCGACGAGGAAACCCGCAATAATACTCGTCAGAACAGGTTCCATAAAAATGAAGACAATAATTACAAAAGGAACCGGTATGTAGCTTCTGTACTTAAAAAATATATTTCCAAGCTTAATCATTTCAGTATTTTAGATTTACGGTAATAACGCTTTCTTAACCTCCCATAAAAATATCTTTCCTTCTTGTCTTCGCTTCCTGCCTGTGCTTGAATCCTCTTCCGGCGGCAAGCTTTTCCATTTTGTTCTTTATGTCCGAGAAGTCTTTGAAATCAAAATAAGTAATATTGTTTTTCCAGCAGTATGAAGCGAGCTTTCCTTTGGCAAAAACTATATCGGCAAATCCGCTTACGCAGAAATCGGATATGCCGTCTCCGATATAAACCGATATTTCATTGTCAAGATCGTTTGTATTGCTGATGAGTATGTTTCTTTTGCAAGTCTCGCAAAGTGTGCAGTATTCATCCGTGTGAATAAATTCGCAGCTCAGCTTTTTATTCTCCCTGTCATAAATCATTCTGCTGCTGTAGAATTTTATATCAAGCCCTTCTCTCTTTAAAATGTAATCTATATAAAAATCGAGCCCGCTGCTGACAATGCAGAGTCCGTAGTCATTCAGCCTGCAGAATTTTACAAATTCCGCGAAACTGCTGTCAGTCTTTTCTTCGTCAAGGTATCTGCAGAATTCTTCCGGCGTGAAATTTTCCGCAAGCGCAAGCTGCCTGAGATTGCATTCCCGCGTGCCGATTTTCATCGAATAAAAATCATCGCAGATTTTATCAAAGCTCTCCCTGTCTTTTATGAATCTGCCGATTGAATTTATCCAGACATCGTTTAATGTTATTGTTCCGTCAAAGTCGCAGAAAATTTTAAGCGAGTATTTTTTCTTCATTCTTGAGCTTTGTCTCGACAATAGTCGTAATCCCTGCTTCCTGCATAGTTACGCCGTAAAGCCTGTCAACGGATTCCATTGTTCTTTCGTTGTGGGTGATAAGTATGAACTGTGTATTATCCGAAAATTTTCTTATCATCTTATTGAATCTCGCAAGATTGGCAACGTCAAGCGGTGCATCAACTTCATCCAGCACACAGAAGGGAGACGGCTTCACAAGATATATTGCAAACAACAGCGCGATAGCCGTTAATGTCTTTTCGCCTCCGGATAAAAGTTCGATGGATGTAGGCCTCTTGCCTCTGGGTTTGGCAATGATTTCAATCTTCGCTTCAAGAGGATCTTCTTCGGTTTTACCGTTCTCGTCTTCTTCATATACAATCCTGAGATTCGCCTCGTCTCCTTCAGAGAACAGCTCTTTGAATATCTTAATGAAATTTTCCCTGATCTGTTCGAATGTTGCAAGGAATCTTTCCCTTGCTTCCTTGTTAATCCGGTCTATGGTTTTTCTGATGTCTTTCTCCGATTCATGAAGATCTTCTTTCTGCGAGACAAGATTCTGAAGCTCTTCCTTTTCTTTCTCAAAATCCTCGAAAAGTATCTGCTGATATCCTCCGCCGAGTCTCTTCAGTCTTTCGCTTAATTCATCCACAGTCTTTCTTGCTGCAACAAAATCAAAGTCTTCTTCCGGTGTATGCGTTATGTCAGAAGTCTCGCCGGCTGAAATAACTTCCGCAGCTTCGGGTGAAATGTCCTTTTCGTATTTCTTGAAGATATATTCCTTTATCTGTTCTGATTTGATTTCATTTTCCTTTATTTTAATCTGGGCATCTATAAGTTTTCTCGATACATTGTCAAAATCAATTCTTACCTGCCTTTGCTTAATGTCCGTCTGATACTGAACGTTTCTCTTTTCATCATAAACTTTTCTCTCATTTTCATAATCGGATTCAACAGATAAGATTTCATTTTTCAGATGTCCGAGCTTACCGGTATTGGAAGATAAGCTTTCATCAAGTTCTTTAAGTATGTTTTCATTCCTGATAACCGTACCTGCATTTTCATTAATCTGATTTTCATTATACGAAAGCGAATTTCCGACTCTTGCAAAATTCTGTTCCTCTGTTTTGAGTTCATTCTTTATTTTCAGAAATTCAATATTGAAATTATTGTAATCCTTCAGATCATTCGAATAATTCTGCTCAATAACATTAAACTCGTCTGTAAGAAATATCAGCTCTTTGTCTGCATTGTACTGTTCGTTTTCGGATTTGTTCACTTCTTCGATAAGCCTGTTTATTGTTTCGCTCAGAGACTTGTTTGCGGAATTAAGCTTCTCATATGATTCCTCGTTATTCTGTATGGATTTATTAAGCTGATCCTTCTTGAATTCAATAATGGATATCTCTTTTTCCGTTTCATCATATTCAGCTTTCAGTGTATCATAAACAGATTTATGATTTCCGGAAGCAATGCTTTCTGATTTTGTTTTAAGTTCAGTCAGTTCAGATTCAAGTCCGTTAATGTTTTTCTGATAAGAATTTATTTCCTCATTCATCTTATCAATTTTCTGCTGTCTTCCCATACGCAGCGATTCTTCATTTACTTCGCTGCCCGCCCTGATAAATCCTTTTGTAACAATATCGCCGTCAAGCGTGAGAAATTTGTAATAATTATCCTGAGCCAGAGATCTGGCGGTATTAATATTATCAACAATCACATATTCGTCAAGAATGTATTTAATAAGCAGAAGATACCTGTCGTCAGTGCATTTTACAAATTTATCCGCAAAGCCGTAAACTCCTTTTGTCTTAATAAATTCGGGTTCATCTGAATCAAACACAACATAATCTGAATTTTTATGATTAAGCCTGTCATTAAGAATTAAAGTTACCTTGCCTTTTTTATTTTCGGAAAGACTGCCGATTAATTCGTCAACTTTCCCCGAATTATTGACAACAAGATATCCCGATATTTCACCGAGCGCGGTTTCTATTGCAATTTTAAATTTATCTTCAACTTCCATCGTGTCAAGCACAGTCACAATATTTTCGTCTTTGAATTCCTTAATAAGATAATTAACGCCTTCGGCATAGTCTTCGAAATTATCGGAAAGATTCTGATAATGATCAGCTTTGCTTTTAACTCTCTGCTGTTCGATTTTCAGTTCCGATATCTCTTTTTCCTTAGCTGAAACAAGCTTCGCAAGCGATTTGATTTCTTCTTCCTTTTCCTTCATAACTTTAGCTGCAGCTTTAAGCTTTTCAGCTGTAAAGCGGAGCTTTTCTTCAAGAATGCTTTTTTCCGTCTCAAGGTTTTCCGTCTGCATTAAAAAGCCGGCATTCTGTTCGGAATACTTTTCAAGCTGAAGAAGGTTGTTCTCGTAATTGATTTTGTTTTTCTGATATTCGGATTTATTGTCGGTAACGGATTTATTTATTTCCTTAAGCTTCTTCCCGAGCTCAATCATCTCGTTTTTCTTCTCATTGATAATTTCAATTGAAGAGTCAACTTTCTGTTTCTTTTCGTTCAGCGAGATTTCTGAAATGCCGATGGTGCTGTTCAGAACTTTTATTTTGTCACCGGTATCTTCTTTTCTCTGTAAGTTCTTCTCCTGAGCAGCCTTAAGATTTACATTTTCGGAATTAAGCCTTTCGATTTCACTCCGTAGATTCCTGATTTTTTCGGTAAGGACAAGATTATCCTTCTCTATCAGGTTTATTTCTTCTTTCTTAGCCGACATTCTGTTTCCGATTTCACCAAGTCTTCCGTCAAGCTCCTGAATTTCAGTCCTGTATCTGTCGAGAATGATGTCGTTTGCAGACATTTCTTCAGATAATTTTGCCTTAAGATTTATATTATCATTCTCTTTTCTTTTTATGTCGTGTATTTCCCTGACAAGCTCGTCGAATTCATACTTGCTTACTTTAAGTTCAAGCAGTATTAAGAAAATAACCAGGGCAACAAAGATCATTCCAATAACCGTTATTACCACATAAATTTTTCCATCACTACGAAATGTATCTGCCATTTCGGGCGACGTTAAGGTTTCCTGCGCTGATGAAA
>JAEUSI010000146.1 GCA_016788375.1 Ignavibacteria bacterium
TAACACGCATTTTGCAGAGACGCCCAAATAGAAGAAATTTTAAATCTATAAATGCAGACAAATTGGGCGTCTCTACGTGTGTGAATTTGATTAACTCGTGAATTTGCAAAGACGCCCGAATAGAAGAAATTTTCCGTTTCCGCAGTGTGACTCCGCCAGGTAAATATGGTAAAAGAGTAAACTTATTGCGGAGCACCCTGCGGGGACGGAGTCCCTTCCCAATGGGCGTCTCTACGGTGTGTGAATTTGATTAACACGCATTTTGCAGAGACGCCCAAATAGAAGAAATTTTAAATCTATAAATGCAGACAAATTGGGCGTCTCTACGGTGTGTGAATTTAATAAACACGTATTTGGGAATGAGAAGGTTTTGAGACCCCTTTGAAAAAGGGGAGGGTTTGGGAGGGGTTAAAACCCGACGTTTTCAGGGTAAAAATTTGTCTCTTTTCCGGGAAACCAATATACAAGTTCCGTTCAGTGTTTACAAGGGTTTGCAGAGATTTTTTTGATTTTCGTGTCACAAATCAAAAAACAATTCCTTTGACAAAACATACTGACATTAATAATTTTGATCGGTTAAAAAAATTTTTTACAAATGAAAGTAAACATGTCAGATATAAAAACAGGAAGCTTAATAATGCAGCTGCGAGGTGACTTCAGGTATGGCTTAAAATGCAGGATATGCATCTGTACTAAATTCCTGACACAGAATAAAGTGAATTACTGAAGGGATGTTTAAATAGAATAAACAAAAATTAAATTATGATAAATGAAATCAGGAACGGAATACAGCAGCCCGGTACAGAACTGAATGAAGTAAATAAGTGATATTCCCGGCTGCTGAATTCAATGATTCAGATTCTGATACTTTTAATACAGATAATCTGAATTCTGATGAATTCACAAACATGAATGAATAAAGAAACAGATAATATGATTAAGCCGGTGAGGTGGCTGATTCCGGGGAAAAGAAAAATGAGTACAGGGTTCAGGAAATCGAAAGTGAAGGTCAGGATATTGCGAGTGAAGGTCAGGAAAATACGAGTGAAGGTCAGGAAACTGCGAGTGAAGATCAGGAAAATGCGAGTGAAGGTCAGGAAAATGCGAGTGAAGGTCAGGAAACTGCGTGTGAAGGTCAGGAAACTGCGAGTGAAGGTCAGGAAATTACGAGTGAAGGTCAGGAAACTGGGAGTGAAGGTCAGGATATTGCGAGTGAAGGTCAGGAAATTGCGGGTGAAGGTCAGGAAACTGCGAGTGAAGGTCAGGAAATTGGGAGTGAAGGTCAGGGAAACAAGTGTGATGATCAGGAAATCAAGTGTGAGAAGGACTAAAATAAATCAGATGAGAAAAGAGGAGCATACAATTAATAAGAAATAAATCAGAAAATATTATTCTGAGACAGAAAACTGAAATTACTATAAAAAAAGTAAACAGAAAAAAGTAAGACATTAAATAAAAAAAGTAAAACAAATCATGAAAAAAGACAAAAAAAGTTCGGAACTGATAAGCGGAAAGTTCAGGCGCAGACCGGTCATAAAAAAAATAGAGACACCAGGCTTATTAAAAAGCGACATGCCGCCATAGGTATGCAGACAGATAAGCAGTATTTACAAACAAATAAAAAAACAAACAAAAAATTAAATAAACAATAATAAATTAAAATTGCCTCATAAGAGGCAGGAAAGGATAAATAAAATCATGATAAAAGTACAGGAAAACAAATTCACAATGGCAAAGGGAATAATAAATTACCTGAGTGAAAATCAGCAGATAATATCATCAATTCCCGAGTTAATCCAGAATCTGAATCAGCTGAATCAGAAATCGGATGAAATAGAATCAAAGGATACGGAAAGAAAGACAATCAGGAAGGGAAAACTGAATGTAAAATACTCGGATAAGAGCAAAGTAACAGTAAAAGCTTTCGGAGTCATGGGAGCGCTGAATGCATATGCGGTAAAATCCGGGCTGGTTGAACTGAAGAATCATACAATGTTAAACAGATCAGCATTGGAGAAAATGCGGGATACGGAGCTAATCGGGAGACTGAATTTCATCAGGGAGCTTGCGCAGGAAAATCTGCAGGCGCTTGAAGGATTCGGAATAACACAGGATAAGTTCGAAGCATTCAGCCAGAGCGTAGATAAATACGAAAATTCCGTCGGACAATCCGAAAGCAGCAAGGCGATACAGAAAGGAGCGAAGAAAACACTTGAAGAATTATTCAGAGAACTCGATTTACTGCTTTCATCAACAGACCGCCTCACGGACGGATTAATGGAAGAGAATCCGGAATTTGTAAGAAACTACAGATTAGCGAGAAAAATATACAATCCGGGCATGAGACACCGCATAATGCAGAATACATCTGCGGGAAATACAACACTTGCGGCAATGATTCAGGATAACGGTGACAACAGCAATGGCAATATAGAATCAGGAACATCCTGATATACGGAATGACCTCTGCCTGAGGAGATAGTTACGGCAGTTATATAACACAGAACCTCTGCAGTATAAAGCTGCGGGGGTTTTTATTTGGAATCAGGAATTCCGTTACGCCATTTCCGTTTCCGCTGGGTGCTTCGCAATAAGTTTATCTCGGGATTGAATATTACTCATGCGAAGTCACCCTGCGGGGACAGAAAAAACCCCTCTCAACCCTCCCCTTTTTTAGAGAGTGTCTCAAAACTAAAAAAATATTTTACCACAAAGTCACGAAGGCACAAAGATCACTATTTTTAAACTTTCTTCTTTCGTGACTTGGCGGCTTTGTGGTAAAAATGGAAGTATTAGGACACTCTCTTTAAAGGGGAGGGCTTGCCTTGCAATAAGCAGACAGGGTGGGGTTTTATAAAACTACCTGCGAGTAATTTAAATCCTGTTCAGCAGAGTGCTTTGCAAAAAGTTTACTCAGGGACTTAATATAGATCCTGTGAATTAACAATGCGGGGACAGAATCACTTCCCAAGCTGGGGATTGGAAAGGAGGGGAAATAATCGGAATTGCTGTGCGAGGACGGAGTACTTACCACAGCCGGGGCTTGGGAAGGAGGGGAAATAATCGGAATTGCTGTGCGAGGACGGAGTACTTACCACAGCCGGGGCTTGGGAAGGAGAATTGTATTTGAGTAACTATTGGAAAAGATGTAAACCGGGAGGGTTAAAAATGAAGATTGAACCTTTCGAAGTTTTAAAAATCGCGGGGATTGTTCACATGACGACAAGATAAAGGTCTATTCATACAATCATACAATCATACAATCATACAATAAGCTACTTATGTATTACACACTAAACATAACTTTATTGAAATCATTTTGAAATAAGAATAGTTTTGTATTTCAAATCTATCTTTTGTATTTTCATATATGCCAATAAAGTTTACAAAATATTTCTCATTATTTATAATACTATTCTTAATTAATTCCAATTACAGTTTTGCAGTTACTCAAATGATGTGTAAAATGAGCAGTATGCAGAATGAATGTAAATGTGGAAATGATTCAGAAACAAAGGGAATGCAGATAAACACAAAAGATTCTGAATGCTGTAAAATTAAAATCAGTGAAATTAATAACTCTAATACTCTTGAAAAGAATAATAATTCATTTGTAAACAAAATTATAGTTCAGTCAGTATCATATTTTATTCCTCCGGTTCTAACATCAAACTCATATTTACAAAGAAAATCATATACACACTTCAAAAAACCTTTCAGCGATATACCCGTTTTATTTTCTACTCTTCTCATTTGATATATTCATTTATTAAGCTCTTTAATTAACTGCAGGGTTTAACTTTGCTGTTCATCTATTATTTTAAAAGAGGATTTTTAAATGAAAATTATTTTTATTTATATAATATTTATTTCGGGCATTCTATACGGACAAACTGATTCAGAAGAGAAGAGCGCTGAATTTGGGTTAAATGATTTAATCAAATCAGCTTTGGAATCAAATTCTCAGCTTGAGCCGATTGAATTTGAAAAAAAGATTCTTTCAGCAAAAATCGATCAGGTCAATTATCAGTCTTCTTCTTTTCTTCAGTTTATGGTTGATTATATACCGGTAAATTTTAGTTCTGCCGGAGAATATTCACTTTTCTATACCCAGCCGATAAAACTATTCGGAAAATTAAATGCAGAGGAGAAATTAGCGAGAACAGTTTCATTGAAACCTGAAATTGAGAAAAAAGAATTAGAAAACGAGCTGATAAGGGCTGTTAAGGAAAATTATTTTATGCTTTCTGTTAATGAGAAACTATTATCATTTAATAAGGAATACAGGGAAATCATAAACACCATAACCAGTTCAATTGAAATAAGATACTCCGCAGGAAAAGGAAATCAATACGAGATTTTTAAAAGCAACAATGAATTTCAGGATCTATTATTAGAAGAAATTGAATTGTCCAATAACAAAAAGATTCTTATTAATAATCTGAGAACACTATCTAATACAGAACTACCGGAAAACTTTAGAACAAAGAATATTGAAATACTTTTAAAAATAGAACCTCCTGTTTTGGATTCTTCAAAACTATTTACAGAGTTGAAATCAAACAATACTGATTTCAAGTTCATAGAAAGATTGAATGAAGAAACAAAAATTGAAAAAAATATTGCAAAATTAGAAAGAAAACCGGATATGGAACTGATGACCGGTTACCGGTATATGTCTGAAACTAAAGATAATTTTATACTTTTTGCAGTTTCAGTCGACCTGCCTTTTATGCCCTGGAATGAAAAAAGAATTGATGCATTAATTAATGAAAAGATATTAATGGAAAAGAAATTAAGTTCTGAAACGAATTCTCTTGAAGTAAAACTAAAGAACGAATTAAAGAATAATTTAGTAAAAATAAATTCATCTCTGGAAAAAATCAAATATATCAGTGAAATACTTATTCCTCAGACGGAGCAAACATTTAAATCAATATTGATATCTTATGAAACTGCATCCAATGAGTTTATGGATTTGCTTGATACATACAGAAGTCTGAGAAAAAACAATAAAATGCTGGCTGAGGAAGAAATGAATTATCTGATCTTGATTAGCGAACTGGAAAAACTTATTGGAAAACAAATTTTAACAATTAACTGAAATGAAAAAAATAATATTCATAATAGCATGTTTCATAATTATTTCAGCAGCTGTATTTGGCGCGTACAAATTTTTCTTTGATAATAATAAAGCGGAGGACGTTTCAAAATCAGATGAACTTTATGTCTGCCCGATGCATCCTCAGATTCACAGTAATCATCCGGGAGTATGTCCAATATGTAATATGGATTTGGTATTAAAAGAAAACAATATTGCAAATAAGGACTCTGATTCATTAAGCAAAGCGGATATTAATAAAGGCGACGTAGTCTTATCACCTTCACAACAGATTCTGGCAAATGTTCAAACAGAAAAAGTTTCCATAAAGGAATACAGAAATGATCTTTCCTTTAATGGTTATATTAAAATCGGTGAGAATAACATGCGACATATTTCAACGCCTGTTTCCGGAAAGATCATAAAGATGTTTGTGAATTTTGAAGGGCAAATGGTTAGCAAAGATCAGCCGGTATTTGAAATATATTCACCTGAGATATACTCAACACAAAAAGAGTATATACTTGCTTTGCAGAATTTAGAAAATGCAAAGAACAGTCAAAATAATTTAATTATTGAGCAGGCGGAAAGTTTAATTAATTCCACAAAAACACGAATGAGTCTGTGGGAAGTTTCAGACGAACAAATAAATGAACTTGAAACTACACGCGAAGTAAAAAATTATATTACGGTTCATTCCAGATACAGTGGTGTCATTACAAAAAAGATTGTCCATGAAGGTCATTGGGCGGCGGCTGGTGAAGATATTTATGATGTTGTTGATATGTCAACTTTGTGGGTAATAGCGAATGTTCCTGAATCAGAAATAAATAATATAAAAATGAATCAATCTGCTAAGATTACAACCGTTGCATATTCTGATGAAGTATTTAATGCAAAAGTAAATTTTATCAGTCCGATGTTAAACTCTGAAACAAGAACTCTTGAAATTCGCCTCGATGTATCAAACAGAAATTACAAATTAAAACCTGATATGTATGTGAAAGTTGAAATCGGTTCGGCAAAATATGAATGGAATATACTTATTCCGGGGAATGCATTACTGAGAACAGGAAAAATGGATTTGGTTTATATTAAGAAAGGAAACAATATCTTTTCGCCGAGAATGGTGACAGTAGGAGGAGAAAGGGACGGAAGTTATTTAATTACTTCAGGGCTTCAGGAAGGAGACGAGATCGTAACAAGCGCAGGATTTCTGATCGATAGTGAAAGCAAGATCCGTTCAGGTTCATCTTCTCAGAATATGGAAGGAATGGATATGGAAAAGGATGATGAACTGAAAATAAATAAAGACCAGGATGTAATGGAAGATATGAAAAGATAAAGTGTTTGGAGTGGGTTGAGAGTAACAATAATTTAATAAATTAGAAAAGAATTTTTTAAAAACATAACAATATAATCAAATGAAAAAATCAAAAGTCGTTTCATCTTTAATTTTAGTATTAATTGCA
>JAEUSI010000147.1 GCA_016788375.1 Ignavibacteria bacterium
AATGGAATTACAGACAGAATAAATCAATGGAAAGTAAAAGCTCCAGGTGTTGTTACAGGTCGCTCAGGAACTATTGGTAATGTGCATTTTATTGAAGAAGATTTTTGGCCACTTAACACAGCACTTTACATCAGAGATTTTCACGAAAATGATGAACGCTTTATTTATTACTTATTGACAGCATTTGATTTGAGTAAATATAGTTCAGGTGCAGGAGTTCCTACGTTAAACAGAAATAACGTTCACAGTATAAAAGTTTCTATTCCAAAATCAAAAGAAGCCCAACAAACCATCGTCCGCCAATTAGATGCTCTGCGAGCCGAAACGCAAAAGTTAGAAGCGGTGTATCAAAAGAAAATTGATGATTTGGAAGAACTGAAAAAATCAATCTTGCAAAAAGCGTTTGCGGGGGAGTTAAAAATGTCTGAACCTTTGATTAACGCTGATTGAATTGATTGACTATGATTAAAAAGTATAATAGCACAAATAAAAAATCAAGCAAATCAGATGAATCACAAAAATCAGTGGTTCAGACGATTGATTAAATGATTTTCTATGATTGATAAAAATGAAAACAAAATGAAATCAAGCCAATCAATTGAATCACAAAAATCAGTGGTTCAGACAACTTACAAGTATTCTGAACTGACAGGGAAAATCATTGGTTGCTCAATGGAAGTGCATAAAATCTTAGGGAATGGATTTCAGGAAGTCATTTACCAAAGAGCATTGGAGAAGGAAATGGCTTTACAAGGATTGTCATTCGCCCGAGAATTTGAAATGCCAATTTTTTACAAAGAAGAACAAATAGGGAAAAGAAGAGTTGATTTTTTAGTTGAAGAAGTAGTTTCAGTTGAGCTGAAAGCATTGGTGAAATTGGAAGATGTGCATCTGGCACAAGCTATTAACTACTTAGAAGCGTATAATTTAGAAATAGGATTATTGCTAAACTTTGGAGCAAAGAGTCTGGAGTTTAAACGGCTTATCAATCCGAAATTCAAGCAGCAAAATCAAGAAAATCATAATAAACAACTTAATCAAAGGTTCAGACGATGAGCCAAAAAATATCCATACGATTTTTTGACGACCGTGAAGTTCGGGCTTTATGGGATGAAGAAAATGCCAAGTGGTGGTTTTCGGTATTGGATATTGTTGCCGTGCTTACCGATCAAAACGACTATACCAAAACCCGCAACTATTGGAAATACCTGAAAGCCAAGCTGAAAAAAGAAGGCAGTGAAGTGGTTAGTGCCACTACCCAGTTGAAATTACTCGCTCCTGACGGAAAAAAGCGTTTAGCTGATATGCTTGACTATAAAGGAATTATTGCACTTGGCAAGACTTTTCCGGGAACAAAGGCAAACCGATTTATAGAATGGTTTACTTACAGTGATGAAAGTATTGACAGTAAAAGTAAAACCAAAGCGTATGCTTTATTTGACAGTTCTTTTATCAACAATATTGAATCAGGCACAACAAAAGGTTTGCAGCAAATAAACGGGTATTTGTTTGGCGGTTTGTATGACTTTACAGGGCAGATAAGGCAGAAAAATATTTCAAAAGGGGGTTTTCAGTTTGCCGTTTCACGCTTTCTTGGCGAAACACTTAAACAAACAGATGAAATGCCTGAAAATACTTTTGATGAAATTGCAGCCAAATATGTAGAAATGAATATTGCCCACCCTTTTATGGAAGGCAATGGCAGAAGCACCCGAATCTGGTTAGACATGATTTTGAAAAAACGCCTGAAAAAATGTGTGGATTGGAGTAAAATCGGGAAGGCAGAATATATGAATGCAATGGCAAAAAGTCCTGTAAACAGCAGTGCTTTGAAAAAGCTGCTCAAGAGCGCTTTAACCACTGAAATTGACAGCAGAGAAATGTTTATGAAAGGAATTGATTATTCCTATTACTACGAAGAGCAATAATTGACAATGGAGAATGGAGAATTGAAAATGATAGAGAAAAAAGAAAATGTAGTGATGAATAAATCGTATGCTTTTGCATTGCGAATTATTAAACTCTGCAAACATTTAATTACTGAACAAAAAGAGTATGTGCTTTCAAAGTAAGTTTTACGAAGTGGAACAGCAATTGGAGCTTTAGTAAAAGAAGCCGAACACGCCCAGTCAAAAGCTGATTTTGTCAACAAGATGAATATTGCTTTGAAAGAAGCCAACGAAACTGAATATTGGCTAATGCTTTTAAAAGACAGTGATTATTTGGATGAAAATAGTTTCGAATCTATTCATTTAGATATTGTAGAATTGATAAAACTATTGACAAGCATTGTAAAAACTTCGAAAGAAAGACTAAAAAAATAATGACCACAACACACATTTTCAACTTTCAATTGTCAATTTTCCATTGTTATGAATGAAGCCGAAACAAGAGCAGAACTCATAGACCCCAGGTTAAAGGCTTGCGGTTGGGGCGTTGTAGAAGGTTCTAAAGTCCTTCGTGAATACAACATAACGGCAGGTAAAATTCAGACAGGTGGCGGCAGGGGCAAAAGAGAAATTGCCGATTATGTGCTGGTTTACAAAGGCATCAAACTGGCTGTGGTAGAAGCCAAAAGCGATGAACTGGAAGTGGGCGAAGGTGTGGCACAAGCCAAACAATATGCGGAGAAACTTCAATTAGAAACCACATACAGCACCAACGGAAAAGAAATTTACAGCATCTGTATGAAAACAGGAGATGAAAGACTTGTAGATAATTATCCTGCTCCTGAAGAACTTTGGAATAAAACATTTTCCGATCAGAATGATTGGAGAGATAAATTCTCTTCTGTTCCTTATCAAGACAGAAGCGGTACCTGGCAATTACGGTTCTATCAGGAAATAGCCGTTAAAAATACTCTGGAAGCATTGGCAAAAGGCAGTGAACGTATATTGCTTACACTTGCCACTGGAACAGGAAAAACTGCAATCGCATTTCAAATTGCCTGGAAATTGTTTCAAACACGCTGGAATTTAAAACGTGACGGCAACCGCAGACCAAGGATATTATTTTTAGCAGACAGAAACATATTAGCAGACCAGGCTTACAATTCATTTTCAGCATTTCCGGAAGATGCACTTGTGCGGATAAAACCGGACGAGATTAAGAAAACCGGGAAAGTGCCAACTAACGGCAGCATTTTCTTTACCATTTTTCAAACCTTTATGAGCGGCACGGATGCAGAAGGAAAACCTGCACCTTATTTTGGCGAATATCCAGCCGATTATTTTGATTTTATTATTATTGACGAGTGTCATCGCGGAGGAGCAAACGATGAAGGAAACTGGAGGAGAATTTTAGAATATTTTTCACCGGCAGTTCAATTGGGTTTAACCGCCACTCCCAAACGTAGAGACAATGTGGACACCTACCGTTACTTTGGCGAACCAGTTTATATTTATTCGCTGAAAGAAGGCATCAACGATGGTTTTCTTACACCTTTTAAAGTTAAACGAATAAAAACAACACTTGACGAATACAGGTATGTCAGTGACGATAAAATCATAGAAGGAGAAATTGAAGAAGGAAAAATCTATACCGAACCTGATTTTAACAAGATCATTGAGATAAAAGAAAGAGAAGCCAAGCGTGTTCAGATATATCTGGATGATGCTAATGCGAAGGAAAAGGCAATTATATTCTGCGCAAATCAAACTCATGCTGCTGCAGTACGGGATCTGGTAAACCAAATTAAAGCAGTCAGGGATACAAATTATTGTGTAAGAGTAACTGCCAATGACGGAACACTCGGCGAGCAGTATCTGCGTGAATTTCAGGATAATGAGAAAACCATTCCCACAATTCTTACAACCTCTCAAAAATTATCAACAGGAGTTGATGCCAGAAATATCCGGAATATTGTGTTGATGAGACCGATTAATTCTATGATAGAGTTTAAACAAATTATAGGAAGGGGAACAAGACTGTTTGACGGAAAAGATTTTTTTACGATTTATGATTTTGTAGATGCTTACCATCACTTTTCCGATCCTGAATGGGATGGAGAACCGGCAGAGGAAATTCGTTGTAAAAAATGCGGTAAGATACCATGCGAATGTGAAAAAGAACCGCCCAAGCCTTGTCCTGTTTGCGGTAAAATTCCTTGTGAATGCATAATAGAACCACCTGAGCCATGTCACAAATGCGGACAAAGACCATGTGTGTGTAAAAAGAAAGTGAAAATAAAATTGAAAGACGGAAAGGAACGTGAGATCCAGCATATGATCTCTACTTCATTCTGGAGTGCAGACGGGAAACCAATCTCTGTTGAAGAATTTTTACAGAATTTGTTCGGCACACTTCCGAATTTCTTTAAGAGCGAAACAGAATTAAGAAAAATCTGGAGCAATCCTGTCACACGGAAGGAATTACTGGATAAGTTAAGTGATGCCGGGTATGGGAAGGAAGAACTAAAAATGTTACAGAAGATCATTGATGCAGAAAAGAGCGATATATTTGATGTGCTTGAATATATTTCATTTGCAGTAAAGCCAATAACAAGGGAAACACGTGTAGCTAATGCACAATCCAATATTTTTGTTTCAAAGGATAACAGGCAGAAGGAATTTCTTGAATTTGTTCTTGGCAGATATATTGAGTCAGGTGTAGAAGAACTTGACCAGGAGAAACTGCCGTTTTTGCTGACAAATAAATATCAATCTCTGGAAGATGCAAAAGGGCAATTGGGAGATGTTGCAAACATCAGAAGACTTTTTACAGAATTTCAACAGCATTTATACAAACAGAAGGCAGCTTAATGACAGTACATGGTGAGCAAACAATATTTCTTTTACCAACAGCGGTTTTGCTTAATGGCGGGTTCAGTGGTAAACTGAAGTTCAGTAATTCTATTTAACAAATGTGCGTATTGACGTTCAGTGTTCCAAACCACAACTTCGGATAGCAGCAAAATATTACAGGCAAATAAATTAATTGTTATCCTGTGTCTTTCAAGACGAAAATGAAAATAGAATTTGTCGATCTGAACGAATCAGATTTTAAAGTAATAAAAGAAATTTATGACTATTATATCGAAAATTCGACAGCAACTTTTTATACTGAAAAGATTTCTATTGAAGAATTGAAGGAATTTATTCCATTTCAGAATAAAAAGTACAAAACATTCCTGATTAAGGATGAAAATGAATGTTACGGATTTTGTTACATTTCTCAATACAAGAAACGCCAAGCTTATGATAGAACCGCTGAAGTATCATTATATTTAAAGCCTGAATATACAGGTAAAGGAATTGGATATACAGTTTTACCATTTCTTGAAAAAACCGCTAAAGATAATGGCATTTCTGTATTGATAGGAATTATTTCCGGTGATAATGAAAACAGCATAAAACTGTTTGAAAGGAATGGATATGAAAAATGTGGTCATTTAAAACAAGTAGGAGAAAAGTTCAATAACATTCTAGATATTGTTTTTTATCAGAAAATTATGGATTAGTTAATTGTCCATAACGAACTTGCAGCCGAGCAATGAGGGCAGTTTCCGGAGGCTGGCATTCACCAAACCTGCAAATCATAGAGTTAAAGAAAAAAAATAGCAAGTAAATCCCGCCTTCGGCAAGCCTTTGGACGTTACAGGCAATGTTAAACGACTGCAAAGAATGACGGGAAATAACAACTCAAAAGATTTATTTAAACAAATATTAACATTATGAAAAAATTACAATTCACAGTAAGCATTAATGCGCCTGTAACCAGGATTTATGATTTAATGCTTGGCATTAAAAGCAAATCAACTTATGAGGAATGGACTTCCATGTTTAACCCGACATCGACATATGAAGGAAGCTGGGACAAGGGGAATAAAATTCTTTTTATCGGAGTAGATGAGAAAGGAGAAAAGGGAGGTATGGTTTCCAGGATAGCTGAAAACATTCCCAACCGTTTTGTTTCGATTCAGCATTATGGGCTTTTAAAAGCTGACAAGGAAATTACAGAAGGACCGGAAGTGGAAAAATGGGCTAACGGATTTGAAAACTATACATTTGAAGAAAACAACGGGACTACAACCGTTACTGTCGACTTAGACACCACTGAAGATTTTTCAGATTATATGAACCAGACCTTCCCAAAAGCACTCGGTAAGCTGAAAGAACTTTGCGAAAAATAGAAATTCCAGGAAATAAACACAGACTATAACAGCATCTGCTGAGTCTCCAGCTTTAACAGTCATGAACACAGTGTAAAAATTATGCGTTGACTCAGCTGGATTGCCTGTAATGCAAATGATAATTAATTTTGTTAGTGGATTTTTCACATCTGTCTAAAGCGCTTTACTAAATATTTAAGATTTAAGATTGTCGCTTTTCTTTTGATCCCCCGATAAAAGCATTCGGGGGCAGGCTAAGAAAAGCTCCGCAAAAGAAAAATCGCCCGCTGGTGATAAATTGCCTGAAATTCTTTCGCATTATCTGCAAGAATTTCAACTCCTCG
>JAEUSI010000148.1 GCA_016788375.1 Ignavibacteria bacterium
ATAATTCTGCGAGTTTATAAAAAAAGATTTTGTTATCAGTGATGACGGATATTCATACATTTAAGCCAACAATCAGAAATTTAAAAAGATTACAGCATAAAATTAAAAACTTTAATTTTATGCAAACGTAAAATACCGAACGATTAATTAAATAAAACTATTTCATCAGAATACGGAACAAAAACGGACAGTAATGTATTTCTTATAACATCCTAATATTGTATTTTAATAAAATTAATAAATAAATCACAAAATGAACAAAAAATTTATTTTCCCGGTAACTGTAGTATTTCTGCTGATACTCGGAATCTTTATCGGAATGAAGATTCAGGATGCAGTTTCCGATGATAAAATTACATCTCAGGTCAGGAAGTTTAATGACGCGCTTGAAGTAACTTCCCGTTATTACGTGGATGATGTTGATTCACAGAAATTAACCGAAGATGCTATAAAAGGAATGCTGCAAAGTCTGGATCCGCATTCTGTCTATATCACAGCCGAGCAGTTAAAGAGAGTAAACGAAGATTTTCAGGGAAGTTTTGAAGGTATAGGAGTGGAGTTTGACATAATAAACGATACGCTGACAATAGTATCACCTATTAACGGAGGTCCGTCTGAAAAGCTCGGAATACTAGCAGGCGATAAAATTGTGGAAATTGACGGGATAAATGTAGTTAAAATTGCAAGGGATGACGTGCCTAAGAAGCTTAAAGGACCAAAAGGAACAAAAGTCACAGTGACAATAGTAAGAGCCGGAATGGAAAAACCGCTTGAATTTGAAATCATCAGGGATCAGATTCCGATTTACAGTGTTGATGCTTCTTTTATGTATGATTCGGAAACAGGTTATATAAAAGTTTCAAGATTTGCAGCAAAGACATATGATGAATTTATGAAAGCAATGGCGGAGATGAAGAGTCAGGGAATGAAAAGAGTAGTTCTTGACTTAAGAAGCGATCCGGGCGGATATCTTGACCAGGCATTCAGGATTGCGAGCGAATTCATACCTGCAGGCAAGAAAATAGTATATACAAAAAGCAGGATAAAGGATTTCAACGAAGAATATATTTCAGAAGGTGGAAGATATACGGATATACCACTGGTAGTGCTTGTCAACGGCGGTTCGGCATCAGCGAGTGAAATCGTTTCCGGCGCTGTACAGGACTGGGACAGGGGACTTATAGTCGGAGAAAATACATTCGGCAAGGGACTAGTACAGAGACAGTTCGATCTGCCTGACGGATCAGCATTCAGAGTGACGACTGCAAGATATTATACACCTTCCGGAAGACTTATACAGAAGCCGTATGAGGGAAATAAATACGAAAAAATTGCAGATACGGATGTTGAAGGAGATAATCTTGAGCATAAGAATGACATACAGGATTCGACAAGACCTGCATACAAGACTATGGGCGGCAGGACAGTATACGGAGGCGGAGGAATTACGCCGGATTACATTGTCAAGCTTGATACACTTACAAACTATTCTGTACAGATGAGGAGACTCAATTTATTTTATATATATACTGAAAAGTATATGTCAAATAACAGGTCAAGAATTGAATCAATGTATAAAACAGTCAATGAATTCAGGGATAATTTTTCTGTAAGCGAGACTATGATGGATGAGCTCAAGAATCTTGCAAGCGAAAAGGGAATTGCACTTAACGAATACGAGTTTGAACAGGATTCAGAATTTATAAAAGCTTCTATTAAATTTCAGATAGCAAGGGATATCTGGGGGAACAACGGAAGTTATGCGGTATGGGTAGGAAATGACGAGCAGTTCCTCAAAGCAATATCATTATTTGATGAAGCAGTAAAGTTATCAGAACTGAAACAATAACAACAGATGCCTTTCCGAAAAATCAGAATAAGTTTCATTTTATATGCAGTACTATACTGTATTAATTCAAATGAAGCTTATTCTCAGGCAAAGGTAATGGAAGTGGGAGAAGAGTTGAAATATGAAGTTTCATTCGGATTTATAAAACTCGGATACCTGAAATTTGTACTTACGAACACCCGCAAAGAAGGAAAAAAAATAATTTACAACACAAGACTTGAAGTTAAGACCTATCCCGAAGTACCTTTTATAAAAATCAACGATATATGTGAATCGGAGATGGAGATGAAAGAGGATGATTTGTTTACTCAGAAATTTTTTGAAACAGAGTTTAAGGACAAATCAATATCACGGACCGAGTATAAATTCAATTATCCGAAAAAGACAGTTAAAATGATTAAGGATACAGACGGAAGGGTAGACAAAAACTCAATCACTTCAATTAAGGATAATGTGTATTACAAGGACGAACTGTGCTGGCATTACGGATCAAGAATTAATTCATTCACAAACAAGAATTACAACATACCCGTATTTGCAAAAGACGAGGAAACATCAGTAAGATATTCATTCAACGTAAACAAGACAGTGGTAAAGACGGAAAAATTTGATTACGATATTGCCGTAATAAAAATGGAAGGTACATCAGACTTTCCGGGCTTTTTCGGATTCAAGGGTGAATTTCTGATATTGTTATCAGATGATGAATACAGGGTACCTATTAAGGCATATATGAATTCATCAATAGGAAATATAGTATGGGAGCTGATTTCATACAAGAAAGACAAGTGGAAACCTCCTCCGTTTTTAAAATAGAAAATGAAAACAACAGTTTTAGTATTTTTATTTTCATTGATAATTTCCGGCGAATCAATTTCGCAGAGGAATGTGCTGTCTGACGGAGAGGAGTTGAGTTACGTTGTTTATTACGGATTTATCAAACTGGGTGAAGTGAATATGAAACTTCATAAAGGGACAGAGGAAAAAGGAAACACCGTATATTATGCTAAATCAGAAATGAAATCATACAGCGGGGTTCCTATAGTAAGCCTTAATACGGTATTCGAATCGGATTTTATTTTTGACGGCAAGGATTTATATACAAAGAGATTTTTTGCAACGGAATATCATGATGACGGAATAATTACTATTGAGTATAAGTTTTATTATGATTCCAGCTATGTCTATGTCAGGAAAGTGAACAGGGGAAATGTTGAGAAAGACGAAAGAATAAATTTCAACACTAACATCAGATTTCAGGACGGGCTGTCCCTGTTTTACAAAGCCCGGATAAGTTCTTTTACAACGGATAATCATATGATACCTGTATTTATGAATGAATCGGAAACTTCGGTAAATTATTTTTTTTCCGAAAGCAAGGATGAAGTTTCAATAGACATTACGGACAATGATGTTAGATGCACAAGATGCACTGGGAACGTTAATTTTGAAGGAGTGTTTGGACTTTCGGGAGAATTTGCCGGATGGTTTTCGGATGATAATGCTCGAGTTCCGCTGAAAGCTCAGTTGAACGTCATAATCGGTAACGTAACACTTGAACTGGACAGTTATAAAAGAAAGGGATGGAATCCTTAGTATAGTTTTAAATTGAAAACTAGAATCAATTTAAGTATTTTTAATAAATGATATAAATTAAAACCAAAATATGCCTATAAAAAAATTAACATTACTGATAATCCTGATGACATTCACAAATGCATTTTCTCAGGATTCTCAGGAGATAATAAGGAAGGTTCAGTCTACTTATGAGAATATTAACGATGCCAAAGCAGTATTTACGCAGACTCTGAAAAGTTCGGGAGGCAAAGCTAGTTCATCTTCGGGTACAATTTATATCAAGAAAACAAACAAGTACCGTATTGAAGCAGGCGGGCAGATTATAATAACCGACGGGCAGACTTCCTGGTCTTATTCACCAAAAAAGAAGCAGGTAATAATTGATAATTACAAAGACGACGGAAATACATTTTCACCGAATAAATTTCTGTTTAACTATCCTGAGAATTTTTATTCTGATCTTGACGGCGAGGAAAATGTCGGAGGATTTGAATGTTATGTAATAAAGCTCACACCCCGGTCAGGCGGATCCGTTAAATCTGCAAAGATATGGATAGATAAAACTGATTACCTGATCAGAAAAATAAACATTATAACATCCGAATCTTCAAGCACATATTCACTGAAGAATATTTCACTTGATGCGGGTGTAAATTCTTCCAAATTCAGCTTTACACCTCCTGAAGGTGTGGAAGTGATTGATTTAAGATAAATAATTATTGAAAAATAAAAGAAACTGAAGTTAAGCACTTTTATTTTAAAAAATGCTTAACTTTTTTTATTATAAACTTGAACAGGAAATTCAAAAAAATTCTTAAAGCAGTTTTCCTATTATCACTGACCTTTTTTTTCCTTTATCTTGCATTCAGGGGGAATAATTTCAATGAATTGTTCATTGTTCTTAAAAATGCAAATTACCTTTATGCGCTGGCTGGAGCTTTTGTAGGAATAATAATCGGCAGTTACATTAGGGCTTTAAGATGGAGATATTTCCTGAATCCGCTAAAGGAAAATATAGGAATGAACAATCTGATATCATCCATGATGGTAGGATACATGATGAACAGCATTATTCCTAGAAGCGGTGAAATATACAGGCCGTTTCTTCTTGCAAGCAATGAAAAGATATCGAGGGCTTCGGCATTCGGGACGATACTTGCCGAAAGAGTTTTTGATGTAATTTCCCTCCTTGTATCATTCGGCATTTGCCTTTTGTATTTTAAGGAACAGCTTTCTGAAACTTTCAGTGAATATAATCTCGAGTCAATTTCATTCTATACATTTATAATTGTTACAATATTTGTGGTTCTGCTGATTATAATAATATTCAATCTTGAGAAATCCGACATTATTATTGAAAAAATCACAAAAAAAATATTACCCGCAAAATATCACGAAAAGGTTCATAATATTTTTATTTCACTTATAAACGGATTTCTTTTTATTAGGTATCCGAAATATTATACTCAGATACTTGTACTGTCGGTGCTGCTGTGGCTTTCTTACGTTTATTCCACTTATCTTACTCTTATAGCTTTTGATATACATCTGAATCTTTTCGATTCGAATCTTGTGCTTACAATGATAACATTTGCGCTGACGATACCTCTTCCGGCAAATTCAGCCGGTATTTATCACTTGTTTGCAACAGCTACACTTGTGAATATTTACGGAGTTGACAAGGAAGCGGCGTTCGGATTTGCAACAGTCAGCCATCTTCTCGGATTATTAAGCCTCATAATAATCGGAGCATTTTACTTTGTAAAGGAAAACCTTAACATTAAAAAAGCAAAGCAGCTTGAGGAAAGCGCATTATCTCCCGAAAAGTAAGTCCTGTTTATACTTCTTCAGAATTAAGTCTTGATTCTTTTCTGTGTTTAAAATACCCGACTACAACAGGCATTAATGACAGAATAATAACTCCGATAATTACATATTCGAAGTTCTTTTTTACAAAAGGAATATTCCCGAAAAAATATCCTATAAGAGTCATTGAAAGAACCCAGAAAATTCCTCCGAAAATATTAAACGAAACGAATTTTCTGTAATTCATTTGTCCTATACCTGCTACAATCGGAGCGAAAGTTCTTGCAAACGGAACGAAGCGCGCATAAATTATCGCTCTGCCTCCGTATTTTTCGTAAAATTCCTTCGCTTTCAGAAGGTGGTCTTTATCAAAGAGAAGAGATTTCTCCCTGTTAAAAAGCTTCGGACCGGTTTTTCTGCCGAAAAGATAACCAATCTGATCACCTGCTATGGCGGCAATAATCAGAGTTATATTAAGAACGGAAATATCAAAAATGCCCTGTGCTGCAAGAAGACCTGCTGTTATCAGCAACGAATCACCCGGGAGAAAGAATCCGATAAGGAGACCGGTTTCGGCAAAAACTATAATGATCAGAACAGTTAATCCGCCCCATCTGATAAGACCTTCAAGGTCCCTCAAATTACGGAAAAACTCTGCGATTAAATCCATTAAAAATTCTTATGTTTAATTAATTTTGCACAATTTAACTATATTTTAGTTAAGAAAACTGATAAAAAATTTTCTGAAGAATATGAATAAATTACCTTTAAAACATTTCAGGATACTTTTCCTGTTGAAAGAGCTGACGAAATATTTTAGAAAAAATTCAACACAGTCATCATAGGTCCGGAAATCAGCGACAAAAGTATATTTATTGTTTTTACAGATTCAAAAAATTATATTTACACACTTTTAATTAATAAAAAGACAAATGTCTGATATTTTACTTGAAGTAAGCGGATTAAAGAAATATTTCCCAATAAAAACGGGATTGTTCTCAAAAACAGTTGGAAATGTAAAGGCAGTTGACGATGTAACTTTTAAAATAAAGATTTTTATTTAAATTTTATTATAGAAATAAACGTGAATAAATCAAATATGATCAGCATTAGACTGCTAACTGGAAATAAGCTTTTGATAAGA